>RFHH01000136.1 GCA_003696075.1 Acidobacteriota bacterium | reverse complement strand
GCGGGGGCGGTGCGCCTGGCGCTCGAGCGGGGAGGGCCGGGGGCGCTGGTGGCGTGGCCGGAAGGTCGTGCGGGACGCGCGCTCGCCGAGCGGGTGCGGCAGGCGGGGGATGCCGAAGAGCTGCTCCCCGGGCGCGGGCCGGCGGTGGAGCTTCCCGGCGGTCTCGTCTGGATCCACCCGGAACGGCCCGCCTCGGCGCCGGACGAGGTGGCCTTGACGCTCGTCCTCGGCTTCCGGAACGCGGTTCCGCCGGAGGCGGAGCGGGTCCTCGGCGCGGTGCAGAGTTCCCTCTCGCTCGCGCTGTCGCGCCTCCTGCTCCAGGCGCGGAGAGAAGAGTCGCGGCTCCGAGAGACGGTCGAGGGGCTTCCCCTGGGCGTGGCGCTCCTCACCCCGGACGGCCGCGTGCGGCTCGTGAACCAGGCCGGCCGCCGGCTGCTCGAGGAGGTGGGCGCCTGGCCGGGCGAGGGCGAGCCCATCGAGAGAATCGGAACGGCCGACCTGGGGCCCCTCGTGGATCGCGCGGCGGGGGGGAGTCCCGCGAGCGTCGAGATCCTCCTCGCGAAGCAGGGGAGAACGCTCGAACTTCGCGTCGTGCCGGCCGGCGCCAACGTCCTCGCCGTGTTCGAGGATGTCACCGAGGACCGGCGGCGGCGGCACCAGCTCGCCCAGGCGGAGAAGCTCTCGGCGCTCGGCAAGCTGATCTCCGGAGTCGTCCACGAGATCAACAACCCGCTCGCCACCGTCGTCGGCTACGCGGAGATGGTGGCCCAGGAGCCGGACGCGCCGGAGCGAATGCGGTGGCTCGGGATGCTGCGCGACGAGGCGGAACGCTGCCAGCGGATCGTCAGGAACATGCTCTCGCTCGCCGGCAGCCGGAGCGGCGGGCGCGAGCTGGTGGCTCCCGCGGCCGTGGCCGAGCGCGCCCTCTCGCTGGTCAGCTACCCGTTCCGCGTCGCCGGGGTGCAGGCGCACCTGGAGGCGGCCCCGGAAACGCCCGCGGTCGAGGCCGATCCGGACGCCCTCCTGCAGATGCTGATCAACCTCCTCACCAACGCGCTGCACGCGCTCGAGGAACACGACGGACCGCGGGAGGTCCGGGTGCGGGTGCGGCCGGACGGGGAGGAGGTGCTGATGGAGGTCGCCGACACCGGGCCGGGGATCCCGCCCGAGCATCTCGACCGCATCTTCGACCCGTTCTTCACCAGCAAGCCGGAGGGCAAGGGTACCGGCCTCGGCTTGAGCCTCGTGGCCGCGACCGCCAGGGACCACGGCGGCCGGGTGGAGGTGCGGAGCGCACCCGGCAAGGGGGCCGCCTTCGTGATCCACCTGCCCGCCGCGGCCGGACGGGAGGAGCCGCCGGCGCCGGAAGAGCGCCCCGCCGCCGCGTCGCTGGCCGGCCTCGAAGGGCGGCGCGTGCTCGTGGTGGACGACGAGCCGGCCGTGGCGGAGCTGCTGGCGGAGATCCTCGAGCGGGCGGGGGCGAGCGCCACGCACGTCTCCAGCGGCGAGGAAGCGCTGCGGCGCGCGCTCGAGGAGCGACCGGATGCCGTGATCGCCGACCTCCGGATGCCCGGGCTGTCGGGCGAAAAGCTCGTGCACGAACTCGGCCGCCGAGCGCCGGAGCTGGTGGAGCGGGTGGTGCTGACGACGGGGGACCTGCTCTCCGCCGACGGAGCGCGCACGATCGAGGCGGCCGGCCGCCCTTGCCTCGTCAAGCCGTTCCAGGTGAACCACGTCGTGGAGACCGTTCGCGGCGTCATCGACGCCGTGGAGGCCGGACGGCGGCCCGGCGAATGCTAGCGGGTGACCTCGCGGTGTCCCGTCCGGCCCGGGGGTTCGCCGAGAGATCGGGCGGCCCTTCCTTCGCCCGCCGGCGCGTGGCGGGGGGCGCCGGGCGCGGTCCGGCCGACTTCGCCCGGGGGAGAGCGCCGGGCGGCGGGCCGGGCCGGGGCCCGGAGGTAAGCCTGCGGAGGCGCGGGAGGCGATGAGCGGGGCGGCGAGCCGCGACGAGATCGTCGTCGGCACGGCGGGGCATATCGACCACGGCAAGTCGACCCTCGTGCGCGCCCTCACCGGCACCGACCCCGACCGCCTGGCCGAGGAGAAGCGGCGCGGGATCACGATCGATCTCGGCTTCGCCCACACCGACATCGGCGGCTACCGCTTCGCCTTCGTCGACGTTCCCGGTCACGAGCGCTTCGTGCACAACATGCTGGCGGGCGCCACCGGGGTCGATCTCGTGCTCATGGTCGTTGCCGCCGACGAGTCGGTCATGCCCCAAACGCGGGAGCATCTCGGCATCTGCCGCCTCCTCGGGCTGCGCGCGGGCGTCGTGGCGATCACGCGGATCGACCTGGTGGAGGGGGAGCTCGTCGAGCTCGTGGAGCAGGAGGTGGCCGACCTCGTGGCCGGGACATTTCTGCAGGATGCGCCGGTGGTGCGCGTGAGCGGGGCGACGGGAGCGGGGCTGGAGGCGTTGCGGGACGCGCTGGTGGAGGCCGCCAGGAAGCTTCCCCCGCGGGCCGAGGAGAGCTGGGCCCGGCTTCCGATCGACCGGGCGTTCGCAGCGCCGGGTTTCGGGACGATCGTCACGGGGACGCTGCACGGCGGCTCGATCGCCGTCGACGATCGGATGGCGCTGTTGCCGGGGGGCCGGCGCGTCCGCGTCCGCGGGCTCCAGGTCCACGGAGAGCCGGTGGCCCGCGCGAACCCGCCCCGGCGCGTCGCGGTGAACCTGCACGGCGCGTCCCGCTCCGAGATCGAGCGGGGGATGGTGCTCGTACCCGAAGGGTGCGAGGTCGTCGCCCGCGCGATGGACGCGATGATCGAGGTGCTCGGCGAAGCGCCGGTGCCGCTCCGGCACGGCCAGAGAGTGCGGGTGCACCACGGTACGGCCGAGGTGATGGGGCGCGTCCTCCTGCCGGCCCGGGACACGATCGGTCCCGGAGAGACCGGGCCCGTCCAGATCCGTCTCGAAAAGCCGCTGGCGGCGCTCCCGGGCGACCGGTTCGTGATCCGGCGCTACAGCCCGGTGACCACCCTCGGCGGCGGCGTCGTCGCCGACGTCGCCCCGCCTCGGTGGAAGCGTAGCGACCGTGCGCGCGCGGAACGCGTGCGGCGATGGGCGGCAGCGGACCCGGAGGGGCGGCTCCGGCTCGCCGCCGAGGCGGCCGGGCGGCGCGGCCTGCGGCTCTCCCCGGAGATCCTCCGGCGGCTCGCCCTGCCGCCGATCGCCGAGGAGCGGCTGCGCCGCGGGGAGGCGGTCGGCCTGCTCGTCGCCGCGGGGAGATGGGCCTTCAGCGAGTCGGGCTACGAGGAGCTGTGCTCGACGATCGCCGGCCGCCTCGCGGAGCACCACGCCGAACATCCGCTCGAGCCGGGACCCGCCCTCGAGCCGTTGCGGGCCGCGGCCGCCCCGGCGCTCCCGCCCGAGGTCTTCCGCGCGGTGGTCGAACGGGGGGCGCGCGAGCGGCGGTGGGTCGTCGAGAAGGAGAACGTCCGGCTCCCCGAACACGCCGGCGAGCCGGCCGGCGGAGAGCGAAGGGCGCTGGAGAAGATGCTGGCCGGACTCGAGGAGGCGGGGCTCGAAGCGGTCGAGTCGGCCCGCCTGCGCGAGCTGGCCGGCGTCGACGAGGCGCGCGCGGCGCGCCTGCTGGCCTATGCGGTCCGCGCCGGGCTGGCCGTGCGGGTGAAGGGGGAGCGGTACATCGGCGCCGGCGCCTGGGAGCGTCTCGTGGCGCGGCTGGAGGCCCTCCGGCGCGAGGGGCGGGAAACGATCGGCATCGCCGACTTCAAGCGGCTGTTCGGGCTCACCCGCAAGCACGCCATCCCCCTGCTCGAACGGCTCGACGATGCTGGCGTGACGCGCCGGGTGGGGGATGCCCGGCGCCTCCAGGGAGCACCGGAGCGCAGCGGTCCGTGAGCCGGCCCGATGGCCAGGGCAGCGGGGTTGGGCGATAATCCGCCCAGAGCGCTTCGCTCGCGGAGGGTCGAATCGATGTTCAGCTTCCCGCGCGGACCCGAGCTCCTCGTCCTCCTCATCCTGCTCGTCCTCATCTTCGGGGCGCGAAAGCTTCCGGAGATCGGCCGCGGTCTCGGCGAGGGGATCAAGAACTTCCGCGCCTCGATGAAGGAGATCTCGGACGAGGGCGGCGGCAAGGCGTCCGACAAGCGCGACTGATCCCTCTTCGCCCGTGCCCGGCCGCCGGATCGTGACCGCCTCCGCCGACCGCTCGATCGTCGATGCCGTCGCCTGACGCGGCACGGGCCCTCTCGCCGGTGTTGCCGGGGGTCGCCGACCCGGTGGGTGGCTCCCGGTACCTGCAGCGGTTCGAGCGGGAACTCCTTCGCCTGGCTCCCCGGCCCGTGTCACGCCGCGAGTTCGACCGGGCGGTCGGCCGGGCCCGCGTCCTCCTTCTCGGAGAGTTCCACCCGCTTCCCAGTGCGTGCGTGACGGCCTGCGAGGCGATCGAGTCGGCGGTGAGCCGGGGCCGCCGGGTCGCCTGCGGGGTGGAGATGGTCCATGCCCGCGAGCAGGCGGCGCTCGACGCCTGGAGCCGCGGCGCGATCGGCGAGGCGGAGCTGCGCCGCCGTCTGAGGTACCGGGAGGAGTGGGGCTACCCGTGGTCGGGTCCGCGCCGGCTCTTGCGGCGAGCACGGGAGTTCGGCGTGCCGGTGTTCGGCCTCGACATCCCGCCGCGGGGCAGCGTCGCCGACCTCGCGTGGCGCGACGAGGTGGCGGCGCGGCGCATCGCCGAGCACCTGCGGGCGCTGCCGGCGAAGGCGCTGGTGATCGCGATCTACGGCGAGGCGCACCTCGCCTCCGCGCATCTTCCAGCCGCGCTGGCGCGCGCCCGGCCGGAGCTGCAGCGGCCGGGAGCGGTGGTGCGGGTCTTCCACGATACCGGCCTCGTGGACACCGGCGGCGTCGGCCGGGCCGGCGATCTGTTCGTGATCGAGCGGGCCGGCGTGCGGCGGCGCGCACCCGCCTTGGCTCGCGTGTACCGCCGTTGGGCCGCCGAGGCGGCACCCGCCGGCGAGATCGACTACGCGCTCGTCGCCCATGAACTGCTCGCGACGCTCGCCGGCGGGATCGGCATCGATCCCCGGCGGCACGAGGTGGGTCCGGCGGAGTGGCTGGCCGATCGGTTTCCCGAGGTCTACGGGCCGGAGGACGCCGCGCGCGCGCGGCGACGGCTGGGCGAGGAGGGGATCGGGCGCGAGCGGGCGGAGAGGATGTGGCGCGTGGCCGTGGCGGCCGGCGCGCGGGCCGTCCCGCGGGCCGGCGTCCTGCTCGTCGGCCGGCCGGATCTTCGCGGCATCACCGTCGCGTGCGGCTTCTACCTCGCGGCGGCGATGAGGGGAGAGGTGCGGACCGCCCCGGGGGAGCGCCGGCACTGGAGCGGGCGCGTGGCCGCCGAAGCGCTCGGCTACGCCCTCGCCGCGCTCGCCGACCGCGGGCTGCCCCGGCCGAGCCTGGCGGGCATCGACCGCTGGTTGCGCGGCGCACCGCCGCGAGTCCGGGAGACGTGGAGCGAGGTCCGGCCCTTGCTCCGGGCGCTCACCTTCCGCGCCTGGCCGGTCGAGCCGCGCCCGGCCGCCGCGACGCCGGTCGGCGCTCGCCTCGCGGGCGCCTGGCTCGGCGGCCTTTTGGCGACGGCGATCGAACGCGGCCGCGTCACGCGTTCCCGGATGCGCCGCTGGCTCGCGCGCCCGCTCCGCACGGAACGCGACGGCCGCGAGCTTCTCGTGGAGGCCGCCCGGTTCACGTGCCGGGGGCATCGGGCGGTGGCGCTTGCCGAAGCGAATCGCCGAACCGGTCGCCGGTAGGCGCCGAGGCTGGGCGAGCAGGTTCGGCAGGTCTTCGCAGGCGAGAGTTGTTCACACCGTGAGATCTCGCGTCACGGGCCGCGGGGACGGTGGCAGCCGCGGAACACCGGCGGTCCGGATGCCGGCGCGTCTTCCCGCACGGAAAAACCGCGGGGGGCGAAGCGGCATTCCGGGGAAAGACGCGCGTGAACGCGATCCCGTTGACTTCGCCAGACGACGCTCGGTACGATGCGCTTCGACCGGCAGGCGGGGACGAGAGGTTCCCAAGTGCCGGAATCTTACGATCCCCATGGGTGGGAAGGGCGTTGACCCGAGCGATCCATCTCG
>RFHH01000135.1 GCA_003696075.1 Acidobacteriota bacterium | reverse complement strand
TTGTGGGTTGGGAGGTTCTGCCGAACCGGCCGCCGGAGGGATGAGCGCGCGGGAGCTACGGGTTCTCATGGGATCGGGCGCCGGCGCTCACCGTCGTCCGAGGACCTTCCAACCATCGGGAGGTGCCTCCTCGGAGGTGCGGAACTCCGTGCAACCCATCGAGCGCCACAGAGTTGCCGTCGCCGGCCGGTCGCCGAGCCGAGGATCCTGGACAAGCTCCTCGCTCTTCAGCCGGTCGATCGCCGGTTCGCACCATCGAGGGTGCGCCGAGCATTGGGGCGGCCGTTCGAGCCGGGGGCGAAGGGGTCGAGCGCGCGGGGCCGCGGGACCGTGCCGCCGGCCGCGCGGCGCGAAACCCCGAACACGGCCCCCCCGGACTCAAAGCCCGAGAACGTCCTCCCCCTGCTCGAAGACGATGTCGACCGGGATTCCGGCGGCCGCGAGCCGGTCGAGGTCGGCGCGAAGGTCCGGTCCGATCGTTTCGTAGCGGTCGGCGAACGCCTTCGCCGCGGCGAGGTCGCCGTCCCCCTGCAGCGTCAGGATCTTGGCCGACAGGGCATCGACGGCCTCGCGCATCTTGTCGAAGTCGACGCGGTAAGTCCCGGTCTCCGGGTCGCGCGCGAAGGCGCCCTTTTCCATGAAGAAGTTGAAGCGCAACAGGTTCGCGCGGCCGTGCGCGCTCGAGGCGCCGAAGCGGATGGAGCGGAAGATGCTCGCCATGAAGGTGACGAAGCTGTCCTCGAGCGGCGGCTCTTCGACCTCGCCCCAGTCGTGGAGCTGCATCAGCATGTACAGGCCGAGGACGTCGGCCTTGCCCTCCTCGAGGGCCGAGGCCTCTTCCTTCAGCGCCTCGCGCACGGTGCGCTTCCCGTCGATCGTGTGCTTGATGCCGAGTCCGTGCGCGACCTCGTGGAACATCGTGTTGGCGAAGAAGGCGTCGAAGCTGACGTGACCGCGCTGTTCGGGCGCGACCAGCTGCTCGGCGATCGGCACCAGGATGCGGTCGAACTTGGCGCGCATCGCGTTGCGCAGCTGCAAGCGGCGGGTACCCTTCTCGAGTTGAATCTCCTCGTCGTTCGGCAGGTTGATCGCGATCGTCTTCGAACCGGCGTTGCTGTGGCCGGCGTAGTAGATGACGTCGTAGGCGCCGAGGTCGGCGTCGGTCCCCGGTGTCTCGCTCTTGTAGGCGTCCGGAACGGGCAGGCTCCGCTGGAGCTTCGGCAGGAACTGCGCGTACCGCGCGAGCCGCTCGTTCCACGCCCGGTCGCGCAGCAGCACGTACGCCTCGTGCGCCGCTTTGTAGCCGAACAGCTCGTCCTCGTACGTCTCGATCGGGCCGATGACGATGTCGATCACGTTGTCGCGCATGTCGAGCCAGGCGACGTCGGAGTCGTGATAGTCGTCGCTTTCGAGCGCCGCCGCACGGGCCTCGAGGTAGCGCCGGAGCCCTTCGGCCTCGGCGAGCTTCGCCGCCTCGCGCAGCTTCGCCGCCGCCGCCGCGTGCTGGTCGTGGAACGCGACGTGGTACGGGACCGGCTGCAGGGAACCGTCCTCGGCGCGACCGACGAGCGTGTAGAGGCTCTTGAGCGCCGCCGCCGTCTTCTCGTCCGCCGCCGCGACGGCCTGCTCGAACTCCTCCCTCGTCATGTCGTCGGGGTAGAACCGCGCCCCCGGCGGCTTCGGGCCGATCCCCGGCAACATCGGCTCGTTGCCGTTCAACCGGTCCCAGGGACCGTAGTTGATCTCGACGCAGCGGCGCAGCTCGGGATCGTCGATCGAAGAGAGCAGCTCGTCGCGATCGCCGTAGGCCTCCTGCCAGAACACGTCGTCCATCTGCCGGGCGGCTTCGATCAGCAGCGGAATCATCCTCCGCTGGGCGTCCGAAAGCCCGGAGAGGTCGGCCGTCAGCCGCACCGTCGCGTACTTTCCGGCGCAGGGAGATCCCGGCGCACCCGACGTCCCGCCGGGCGACGTGGAGGAGGGACCTGAGCAGCCCGCGCCGGCGAGCGCGAGCAGTGTGACGAGAACCGGGACACCGATCCGTTCGAGCATCGCTCTCCTCCCGACCGCCGCGGCCGTGCGGCGGGCGCGTTAGGATACTCCGGCCGGCCCGCCCGCGCGCGGTGAGCCGGCCGGTGCGCGGCGGCCCGCATCGGCTCCGCCGGCCGGCGCACGCTCCCCGCCGCGGCGGGACTTCCGGGTGCCGCAAGCGCCGTCGCCGCGAACGGACCGCCCCGCTCGCGCCGCGGTCACGAGCCTCCGTTCGGCGCGTGCGAGCCGTCCCGTTCGGACGGCGGCAGGCCGCGGCGCGTGATCAGGTAGGTGGCGAAGCTGCCGAGCCAGTGGCCGCCTTCGTAGTGCTCACCGGTGACCGCCGCGAGGCCCGCTTTCGCGTGGCGCTCGGCGGCGGCGAGCACGGCGGTCCGCCGCGGGTCGCCCGCGGGAAGACCGGCGGCGATCCCCTCGAGCATCCAGGCGCGGGAGAGGTTGAGCCCGTCGAGGTGGGCGAGCTTCGGGTCGGCCGGATCGGTCACGCGCGCCGGCTCGAGCCACCCTCCGTTCCCGTCGAGCGGAATCCCGGGAAGGAAACCGCCGAGCCACGCCGCGAACGGGGCCGGCTCCAGGATCCGGCGCATCAAGTCCGCCTCCGCGAGGCACGGGGAGAGAAAGTCCTGGCCGGAGGGCTCGTAGGCGAGCGGGCAGTCGCGGTCGCCCAGATAGAAAACGCGGGCGCGATCCTCGACGAGCCGCTCGAGCCGGCGGTCGCCGGCCGCGCGCGCCCAGTCGAGGATCAGGCCGAAAGCGAACGCGGTCTGGGAGTGCTCGCCGGTGCGGATCGGATGCTCGAGCTTCGGCAGCCACTCCGCGATCCGTTGTGCGGCGAGCCGCTCGAGCGGAGCGAGAGCCGCGCTCCAGCGCCGGGCCTCGCCGTCGTCCCACTCCCGCAGCTCCGCCGCGAGCTGCAGGAGCCAGGCGAGCCCGTACGGGCGTTCGAAGGAGACGCGGGACCGCCGGCCGAGGTACTCGACCTCCCCGCGGACGTTCTCCGGCGTGAGGCTCCTCCCCAGCGCGGCGCGGGCCGGCGCGGCGAAGTCCGCCTCCGGGAACAGGCGCGCGAGACGCGCGAGCAGCCAGTGGCCGTGCACGGCGGAGTGCCAGTCGTAGCAGCCGTAGAAGGCGGGTGTCAGTTTCCGCGGCGGGGCGACGTCCCCGTCCCCCTCCAGCACGTGCGCGATCTTGTTCGGATACTCCCTGTGGACGCAGTCGAGGGCCAACCGGGCGAACCGCGCGGCGAGCGCCCGGTCCATCGCGAAAGAAGATCCGCCGATCATCGCCAGGGTCCCCCACACCGCGAGGAGCGCCGAAGATACCCGCCGCATCGTCCGTCCCTCGATCCCGGGGCCGCCGTCCGGCCGGCGGGAGGATCACCCGGCCGCTCGGGGGGATCAACCGGCCCGGCGGATGAAACGCCCTTCGTGGGGATCGACCTCGATCCGTTCGCCCTTCTCGACGAACAGCGGGACCTGGATCTCCGCCCCCCCGGCCACGACGGCCCGCTTCATCACCTTCCCGGCCGCCGTGTTGCCCCGGACGGCCGGCTCGGTCTCGATCACCTCCACCTCGAGGACCTTCGGCAGCTCCACCGCGGCGACCCGCCCTTCGAAGTGGACGGCCCGCACGCTCGTCCCGTCGACGAGCCAGGGGGCGATCTCCGCCAGCGACTCCCGCGGGAGAGAAAACTGCTCGAAGCTCTCTTCGTCCATGAAGTGAAGGTCGTCGCCGTCGGCGTACAGGAACTGCGCGGGTCTGAAGACCAGGTCCGGCGAGTCGACCGACTCCCCCGCCTTGAATGTCTTGTCGATGAGCTGGCCGGTGAGAAGGTGGCGGAGCTTCGTCCGGACGAGCGTCGCCGTGCCGCGGGCCGTGGGCGATTGAAGGCGGACGTCGACGATGGCGTACGGCTCGCCGTCCACCAGGATCCGCAGGTTCTTCTTGAAGTCGGAAGTGGTCGGCATGTCACCCCCGCCCCGGTGCGGCGCGCCGGCCGGGTCCCGGCCCGCGCGCCGCGTCCGACTCCCGGTCAGCGCATCGCTTCCTCGAAGCGGCGGTTGACCGCTTCCCAGTTCACCACGTTCCACCACGCCTCGAGATAGTCGGCGCGGCGGTTCTGGTACTTGAGGTAGTAGGCGTGTTCCCAGACGTCGTTGCCCATGATCGGGTAGTGCCCGTCGGTGAGCGGGCTGTCCTGGTTGGCCGTGCTGACGACCTCCAGGTCGCCGTTCTTCGTGCGGATCAACCAGACCCAGCCGCTTCCGAAGCGAGAGAGCCCGGCCTTGTTGAACTGCTCCTTGAACGCGCCGAAGCTGCCGAACCGCTTCCCGATCGCCTCGGCCACCGGGCCGGTCGGATCGCCTCCCGCGTTCGGGCCCATGATCGACCAGAAGATGGTGTGGTTGAAGTGTCCGCCGCCGTTGTTGCGCACGGCGGTGCGGATCGATTCAGGCAGCTCGTTCAGGTGCGCGATCAGCTCGTCGATCGGCTTCGACGCGAGGTCGGGGTGATCGGCGAGGATCTTGTTCGTGTTGTTGACGTACGCCGCGTGGTGCTTGTCGTGGTGGAGCGTCATGGTCTGCGTGTCGATGTACGGCTCCAGGGCATCGTACGCGTAGGGAAGGGGCGGGAGCTCGAAAGCCATCGTCTTACCTCCTGGTTTGGTTTTCCTGCGTTCGCCGACAGGAACGGCGCGCCGGCCTCGGCCGGGACCGTGCTCGGGAGTCTACACCAGCCTCATCCGCCGGGCAGGTCGTCGAGCGCCTCGCGGATCACCGCCAGGGCGCGATCGACGTCCGCAGCCGACACGCCCAGGTGGGTGACGAACCGGACACGGCGGGCTCCGAGGGCGTGGAACAGCACACCGCGCTCCGCACAACGCCGGGCCAGCTCCTCCGCCTCCCCGCCGATCACCTCCGCCATCACGATGTTGGTCTGCACGCGCTGGAGATCGATCGCCAGCCGCGGGTGGCCGGCGAGCGCCCGCGCCAGGCGGGCCGCGTTCCGGTGGTCTTCGGCGAGCCGGCCCACGTTGTGCTCCAGCGCGTGGAGTCCGGCGGCCGCGAGGATGCCGGCCTGTCGCATGCCGCCCCCGAGCATCTTCCTCAGCCGGAGCGCCCGGGCGCGGAAGGCCGCGTCCCCGCAGAGAACCGACCCCACCGGAGCGCCCAGCCCCTTGGACAGGGCGAAGGAGAGGGAATCCACGCAGGAGGCCCACCGCCGGATCGGGACCCCGGTGGCCACGGCCGCGTTGAACAGCCGAGCTCCGTCCATGTGGAGCGGCACGCCCGCGTCGCGGCAGACCCCGGCGATCCGCTCGAGTTCCTCCACGGGGATCACCGTCCCACCTGCCATGTTGTGCGTGTTCTCGACCCAGACCAGCGCGGTCCGCGGCGTGTGGAGGTCCCCGGGACGGAGAAGGTCGGCGATCCGGTCCGCGCCCGGCTGCGGGATCCCGGCGACGACCTGATACATCAGGCCGGCCACGGCGGCTCCCGACCCGCCCTCGAACAGCAGGCAGTGGCTTTCGTCCCCGGCGAGAACCGCCTCTCCCGGCCGGGCATGCACCATCTGCGCGATCAGGTTGGCCATCGAGCCGGAGGGAACGAAGAGCGCCGCCTCCTTGCCCGTGATCTCGCAGGCGCGCGCCTCGAGCGCGTTGACCGACGGATCCTCCCCGTAGACGTCGTCGCCCACCGGCGCCGCCGCCATCGCGGCGCGCATCGCCTCGTCCGGCTGGGTGACGGTGTCGGAGCGCAGATCGACCACTTCTTGCATGGCGCCAGTCTAGCAGGCTGCCGGATCGCCTGGCCGCGGTGATGGCCGCCTTCTCGCTCCGCCCGCGTGCGGCATGGGAAGGCGTGCGGGCCGAGTCCGCGCGGCCCCGACCGGAGTGCGCCGTCCCGTGCGCCATCGGTCCCACCGGGACATCGCCGCCGGACCGCGTTCCGGCCGTCGGCGTCACCGCCCCGCGGCCGGCGCGTGCCGGCGTCCCGAAGCCGATCCTCGGGCGCAGCCTTCCGCCCTGGTGCCGGCGCTCCCGGCGGTTTCTTGCCCCCGAGTGCACCCGCTTTCGAGCTTTCTCGGCCGTCGCCTCCCCCTGCGTGCTCTTTCGGAGGACACCGCGAGAAGGCGCCGTCCGCAGCGCATCTCGCGCGTACGACTTCGCGGCCGCCCTGCGGCATCTCCCCCGATCGCCCACTGCCCCCAGCGCGGCGCGATCGACGGCCGACGGAGGATCGATCCTCCGGCTCTCCGCGGCACGAACCCGACACGCCGCGGCGCTTCGAGCCGCACGGCCCGGTGCAGACTCCCGGCGACGGCGCTATCGTGGGCGATCGGCGCCATCTCACGGAAGTTCTGCCGGTGAGCGCTACACGATCACGGTCAGGCGATCGCCTTCCGGGCGCGGAAACGGGTTCGCGCTCGCGGCTGGAGGGACCATGGGCGAAGACGCTCGGCTCTTGCACCGGGCCCAGCTCGGCCTGGGCGACATGGACACCTCGGATCTCCGCGCGGCCGCGCACCGTGCGGCCGACCTGGTCGCCGATTACCTCCAGCGGGTCGAGACGTATCCGGTGCTACCGCCGATCCGGCCGGGCGCGATCGCGGCCAGGCTCCCTGCCGCGCCGCCGGCGGAACCGGAGCCACTCGGCCGGATCCTCGATGACTATCGCGAGCTGATCGAGCCGAACATCACCCACTGGCAGCACCCGGGCTTCCTCGCCTACTTCTCGTCGGTGGCCAGCGGCCCGGGAATCCTGGGCGAGATTCTCGCCGCGGGTCTGAACTCCAACGTCATGTTCTGGAGGAACGCGCCGGCGTCCACCGAGCTGGAGCAGACCGTGGTGGACTGGCTGCGGCAGATGCTGGGCCTTCCGGCCGGGTTCGACGGCATGCTGACCGACACCGCCTCCGTTTCGTCCCTTCTCTCCGTCGTCGCCGCCAGGCATGCCGAGTGCCCCGAGCTGCGGCGCCGGGGGCTGGCGGGAGGGCCCGGCCTCGTCCTCTACCGCTCGGAGGAAGCCCATTCCTCGATCGACAAGGCGGCCGTGGTCGCCGGGGTCGGGCTGGACAACGTGCGCCGCATTCCGGCGGACAGCGAGTACCGGATGCGGCCCGACGCGCTGGAGGAGGCGATCCGCGAGGACCTCGCCGCCGGCCGCCGGCCGTTCTGCGTGGTCGCCACGCTGGGCACGACCTCCTCGACGAGCATCGATCCGGCGTCCGCGATCGCCGACGTGTGCGCGCGGCACGGTCTTTGGCTGCATGTCGACGCGGCCTACGGGGGCGCGGCCGCGGTCGCCGAGGAGTTCCGCCCCCTCTTCTCCGGATGGGAGCGCGCGGACTCGATCGTCGTGAACCCGCACAAGTGGATGTTCACCCCCTTCGACGCCTCCCTGCTCCTGTTCCGGCGGCCGGAGGCGTTCCGGAGCGCCTTCTCGCTGGTGCCCGAGTATCTCCGCACCTCCGCCGGCGAAGAGGTCCGGAACTACCACGAGTACGGCGTGCAATTGGGCCGGCGGTTCCGCGCACTCAAGCTATGGTTCGTGATCCGCTACTTCGGCGCCTCGGGTATGGCGGCGAGGATCCGCGAGCATGTCCGCCTGGCGCGTCTGTTCGCCTCGTGGATCGACGGGGCGCCGGACTGGGAGCGTCTCGCTCCCGTCCCTCTCGCGACGGTCTGCTTCCGCCACCGCCCGCCCGGCCTCGACGCGGAGGCGCTCGACGCTCACAACGAGCGCCTGCTCGAGCGGGTCAACGAGACGGGCGGGGTTTTCCTTTCCCACACGCGGCTCGCGGGCCGCTTCACCATCCGCGTGAGCGTGGGCAACCCGCGGACCGAGCTGCGGCATCTCGAGCGCTGCTGGGAGCTGCTCCGCTCCGCCGCCCGGTCCGTCTGAGGAGCGACAGGGGCGCCGGCTCAGTCCTCCCCTGCCGGAACGGGTGACCGCGCGACCGGCCCCGCGGCGACGAGGTGAACCTTCACGTGGACCTTCTTCGCCACCCGGAGGAGGAGGAAGCTCGGATCTTCGAGCCCCCACGCCACGTAGGGAACGTCGAAGGACGCGTCGGCTTCGAGACGGCCGGGGGTCAGCAGGACCCGCAGCGGGATCTCGACGGCGTGCCGCAGGCCGTGGAGTTCGAGCAGAGCCGAGAGATCGGCCTCGAAGGGGCTTTCCCATCGGACCGGTCCCTCCAGCCGCCGCGGGAGCAGCCGGATGCGCGGAAAGCGCCGCGACTCGAGCACCCGCTCGTGCATCTTCCGGTCACGGCGGCGGTTCCCCGTCTCCGCGCTCGCCGCGTCCACGACGATCTCCCCGGCGAGTCTTCCGCTGTCGAGATCGGCTTCGACGCTCCCACCGGCGACGCGCATCGTTCCGCGGACCTTGTGCGCCGTGGCCTGCAGAACGAACTCGATTCGGCTGGCCTCCGGGTCGACCTCGAACCGCAGCGCCTCCCCCCCGGCCGGCCCCGGAACGTATCCGGCGAGGATCGACGCCGCCGCGACCGGGATCCATCGCCTTCCCATGCCGAGTCCCTTCGCGCACCGTGCCGGGCGCGCCGTCAACCCACGGCCCTCTCCGGAGCCCGGCGGGTCCAGGCCTTGCCGGAGAGTTCCGCGATCCTCTCCATGATGGCGGCATGCCACTCGAGCACGCGCCGCCTCGACGCGCGCTCGCCCCGGTCCGGAGGGGGCGGCTCCATGGGCGGGCCGAGCTGGACCGCCATGCGGGCGCCGTCCTCGATCGGCGACGCTGGATCCCGCCCCGGGAAACGGATTCCGGCCGGAACGACCGGAACGCCGGCCTCGATCGACAGGCGGGCGGCACCGGGTCGCCCGGGCAGGAGCCGCCGCGGGTCGCGGTTGATCCGGCCCTCGGGGAAGATGCCGACCGGTGCGCCGCCCGCCAGGAGGCGTGCAGCCCGCGAGTAGGCCGGCTCGGCGTCTGTGAGGAGCGGCTTGAAGACGTTGAGCCAGGCGGGCTTCGCCGGCTTGAGCGAAGCGCGGACGACCCGGGCCCTCCGGTAGATCCACCAGACACCGGGGACGAGCTGGTAGTTCCAGTCGGCGAGGAAGTGGATCAGCCGGCCGCCGCGGTGGAACATGAGCAGCGCCGGCACGGCCAGCACCTCGTACTTCTGATTGTGGTTGAGGACTAGCAAGAACGGATCGCACTCGGGGGCCACGTGTTCGAGCCCCTCGATGCGCTCCACGTGATCGCGCAGCAGCGCGAGAAGCCCCCTGAGCAGCAAGCGGTCGGGCAGGCTCAGGTGGGGTAGCGGCCGCCGCAGCACCTCCCGCAGGCCGAGCGGGCGCCGCCCGGCCCTCTCCGCCCGCCCGCACCGCTCCTCGCGCATCGCCCGCGACCTCCCGGAAGGCCTCTCACGATACCAGGAGGGCCGGAACCGGGCGCCCGCCCGCGGGCCGGCCGAGATGCCAGGCGAGCAGCCGCGCGAACAGACCGGGATGGCGATCGAGCAACCGCAGCGCCCGCCGCCGCAACGACGGGTGCCGGTGCAGCGCGACAAGCGCGGCGGCCGCGCGGGAGGGCCCGGCGAGCAGCCGGCGGCGGCGGCGAGCATAGCGGTGCGGCTCGCCCCGGCACAGCGCGCGCACCAACTCCCTCGCCTGCTCGAGCGCGAGACCGATTCCCTCGCCGGTGATCGGGTCGGTGTCGCCGGCGGCGTCGCCGACGAGCACGCAGCGCCCCCGGTGCGGCCGGAAGACGCGCACGCCGAACGGCCCCGCGCCCGCCCACCGATCCGCCGGCCTCGCCCCCTCGAGGCGGCGGGCCAGGCCGGGAAAGGCGGCGAGCCGGGGAGGACCGGCCCCGGCACCGGCGAGGATCGCGACGCCCACCAGCTCCTCCCCGACCGGAGTCACGTAGGCCTCCCCGGTGTCGGCCCAATGGACCTCCACCGAGTCCGTCCACGGTTCGCGAACGAAATGGCGGCGGACGCCGAATCGCCGGCCGCGGCGGTTGCAGCCGATGCCGGCCCAGCGGCGCACCCGGGAGTGGAGCCCGTCGGCGCCGACGACCCACGCGCCGCGGACGAGCTCGCCGGTGGCGGCGCGGACCCCGTCCTCTTCCAGACCGCGGGCGGCCACTCCCCAGCGGATCTCCGCCCCCGCCTCCCCCGCGCGGGCGGCGAGAGCAGCGTGCAGGACCGTCCGGCGGACGCCGCGCCCGCAGCGACCCGGGAAGGGGGCGAAGGTGGCGGTTCCGGCGCCGGCGTCGACGAAACGGATGCCGGCGAGCCGCCGGCCGGGCAGCGTGTCGGCCGGAACGCCGCAGCGAAGGAGCGCGGCCACCGCCCTCGGCAGGAGCCCCTCGCCGCACGGCTTGTCCACCGGGGGGCGGCGGCGTTCGAGAACGCACACCGTCATGCCGGCCGCCCTCGCCTCGATCGCGACCGCGAGGCCCGCGGGGCCGCCCCCGACGACGACGAGGTCGTAGCGGCGGCTCACCCTTTCCCCCCGCCCCGGGGAAGGAAGCGCCCCCGGGAGGAGAGCGCCCCGTAGCCGCCTGCCCGCGAGAGCGCCCGTTCCTCCACGCGGATGCGCACCGCGAGGAGAGCGGCGTTGAGCGCGGAGAAGACAGCGGCCGTCAGCCACGCCCCGTGGACCAGTGGCAGCGCCGCCACCTCGATCACGACGGCGAGGTAGTTCGGATGCCGCACGTAGCGGTAGGGCCCGCCCGTCACCGGTCGCGACCCGGGTAGCGTGATCACCCGGATCGTCCAGCGTTCCCCGAGCGTGCGCAGCGTCCAGACGCGGAGAGCGGCGGCGGCCGCCAGCGCGGCGAGGGCCGCCGCGGCGAGCGGCGCCACGAACGGGCGATCCAACAGCCAGACCTCCGCGGGGGCCGCGGCCAAGAGTCCGGCGTGCAGCGCCACCATCGCCGGGAGGTGGCCCCTGCCGCTCTCGACTCCGCCGCGCGCGAGGAGAGAACGCGCGTGGCGGCTCGAGAGGCGCAGCTCGCCGAGCCTGACGGCAGCCACGAGCGCGACCAGAGCCGTGTAGGCGACCCGCGAGTCCACGTCACCACTCCAGGAGGACGAGCTCCGAGCAGAAGCCGGGGCCCATGGCGAGGAGCATGGCGGGCGATCCCGGCGGCGGCGCGTTCTCCAGCGCCTCGGCCAGGACGAACAAGACCGACGCGGAAGAGAGATTGCCGAACTCGCGCAGGCTGCGCCGTGCGGGCTCCAGCGCCGCCGCCGGCAGCTCGAGAGCCTCGGCGATCGCCTCGATCACCTTCGGTCCGCCCGGATGGCAGATCCACCGGGAAATCTCCGCGCGGTCGAGGCCGTGTTCGGCCAGGAAGGCGTCCACGTCCCGGCGAAGGTGCCGGCGCACCATCTCCGGGACCTCCGGCGAGAGGACGACCCTGAAGCCGTCGCCGCCGATGTCCCACCCCATGACCCTCTCGGTGTCGGGGTAGAAGACGGAACGGGTGGCGACGACGCGCGGCCCGCGCGCCTCCAGCTCGGCGCCGGCGACGACGGCGGCCGCCGCCCCGTCACCGAACAGGCCGGAAGCGATGAGGTTCGCCACCGAGAGGTCGCGGCGCTGGAGGGTGAGCGAGCAGAGTTCCACCGAGAGCAGGAGTGCCGCTTCGTCCGGATAGGCCCTCACGTAATCGGCCGCCCGGGCGAGACCCGCGGCGCCGGCGACGCACCCGAGACCGAAGACGGGCACGCGCTTGAGGGAAGACGGCAGCCCGAGGGCGTTCATCACGCGTGCCTCGAGTGAGGGGGTGGCGATCCCGGTGACCGACACGCTGAAGAAAGCGCCCAGACGCTCCGGCGGCACCCCGCTTCGCTCCAGCGCCTCCCGGACCGCCCGGCTGCCGATCTCGGTCCCCACCCGAATCCAGGCGTCGTTCGCCTGCCGGAAGCTTCGGAGCCGCTCGTATTCCTCCAGGCGCAGGGCGAGGTGACGCGCACCGACGCTCACGCGTTCGTGCAGGCGCGACAGGCGCCGTTGGGCCGCACCGTCCCCTCGCCCCATGTGGCGCAGCAGGGCGCGGGTGAGGGTGCGCTGGTCGTAGCGGTTCGGCGGCAAAGCCGTGGCCACCGCGGCGATCCGCATCGTCGATCTCCCCGACGGAGAGTGCTTCGATCTCCTCCTCACCTTACCCCGAACCGGCGCCCGCGGGCCCTTGGCGGGCGCACCGGCCTTCCCCCGGCTATGATCGCTTCATGATCCCGCCCCGCCCCTGGATGCTCGTCTGTCCTCTCGCCCTCGCGGCTTGCGGCAACGGCGGATCGCCGGCCGCGCCCCCGGCCGAACGCCCGGCCGAGGAGGCCCGCATGCACGAGAACCGCAACCACCTCGCCTCCGAAAAGAGCCCCTACCTCCTCCAGCACAAGGACAACCCGGTGTGGTGGTGGGCCTGGGGCGACGAGCCGTTCGAGGTCGCGCGGAGGCGGGGCGTGCCGGTGTTCGTTTCGATCGGCTACTCGACCTGCCACTGGTGCCACGTGATGGAGCGCGACTCGTTCGAAGACGAGGAGGTCGCGCGCTATCTGAACGAGCACTTCGTGTCGATCAAGGTCGATCGCGAGGAGCGGCCCGACATCGACGCGATCTACATGGACGCGGTGCAGGCGATGAGCGGCCACGGCGGCTGGCCGATGACGGTCTTTCTGACACCGGACCGGCAGCCGTTCTTCGGCGGCACGTTCTTTCCGCGCGATCGCTTCCTTCACCTCCTCGAACGGATCACCGACCTCTGGACGAACCAGCGCGAGCAGGTGCTCGAGCAGGGGCGGATCCTGGCCGCGGCGCTCGCGCGCCACGCCGCCGCCGAGCGCGCCGGCGAGCTCGACGAGGGCCTGCTGCTGCGCTTCCTCGACTCCTGGCGGTCGAGCTTCGACCCGGTCTACGGCGGCCGCCGCGGGCGGCCGAAGTTTCCCCAGGCGGGAGATCTGCGGCTGCTGCTGCGGATCCACCGACGTTCGGGCGACGAGACGGCGCTGAAGATCGTCACCAAGACGCTCGACGCGATGGCGCGCGGGGGCATCTGCGACCAGCTCGGCGGCGGGTTTCACCGTTACAGCACCGACGAGCGCTGGATCGTCCCCCACTTCGAGAAGATGCTCTACGACCAGGCGGCGCTGTCCCGGCTCTACGTCGAGGCGTTCCAGGTGACGGGCGATCCCGAATTCGCCGCCGTCGCCCGCGAGATCGCCGATTACGTGCTGCGCGACATGACCCATCCGGACGGAGGCTTCTACTCCGCGGAGGACGCCGATTCGGAGGGGGAGGAAGGAAAGTTCTACGTCTGGACGCTGGAGGAGCTCCAGCGACTCCTGTCGGAGGACGAACTCGACGCCGTCCGGAGCGCCTACGGCGTGACGTCGCACGGCAACTTCGAGCGCGGAACGAACATCCTGGTGCTCCAGCCGGGCCACCACCGGACCGCGCGTCCGCCGGAGCTCGAGAGCGCTCGCCGCAAGCTGCTGGCGGCGCGTGCGAGGCGCGTCCGGCCGCAGCGGGACGACAAGATCCTCACCGATTGGAACGGGCTGATGATCGGCGCGCTGGCCGAGGTCGGGCGCGTGCTGGGCGAGCCGCGCTACGTCGAGGAAGCGCGGCGCGCGGCCCTCTTCGTGCTCGCGCGGCTCCGCACCCAGGACGGCCGGCTGCTGCACCGCTGGCGGGACGGAGAGGCGGCGGTCCGCGGCTTCCTCGAGGACTACGCCTACATGATCGACGCCCTGATCGAGCTCTACGAGAGCGACTTCGACGGGCGCTGGCTCGACGAAGCCCTGCGGCTGCAGGACCTGCAGGACCGGCTGTTCTTCGATTCGGAACGCGGGGACTACTTCGCCACCGACGGCTCGGATCCGACGGTGCTCGTCAGGCGCGTCGAGGCGTTCGACAACGTGCGCCCCGCCGGCCGCTCGGTCGCCGCGATGAATCTGCTGAGGCTGTCGGAGCTGCTGTTGCGCGAGGAGCTGGCGCGGCGCGCCGCGCAGGTGTTCGCGTCGACGCCGAAGACGATCCGGCGGGTGCCCGTCGCGTTCGCCGACCTGCTCGCGGCTCTCGACCATGCCTACGACCGGTCGAAGGAGGTCGCGATCGTGGGATCGCCCGCTGACACGCGCACGCAGGGGTTTCTCGAGGCGCTGCACGCGGCGTACCTGCCGAACGTGACGGTGGCGGCCGGCCCTCCAGACACGAAGGGGATCCCGCTCCTCGCCGGCAAGGAGATGATCGGCGGCGAGCCGACCGCCTACGTGTGCGAGCAGGGCGTCTGCAAGCTGCCGACGACCGATCCGCAGCGGGCGCTCGAGCTGGCGCGGACGTTCCGGAAGCTCGCGACCGCCGGAGCGCGCTGAGCCGCGCGCGAAGGCTCACCCGAGCCAGGCGGCGATCCGCTCGACGTCCTCCTCGTCGTGCCATCCGTGGAAGGCGATGCGGAGGTAGCCCTCGCGCAGCGTCGCGGCGACGCCGAGGCGACGCCCGCGTTCGAGCGTCTCTTCGAGGAACCGGGCACCCCGCCCCCGGTGATGCAGGGCGAGGATCGAGCCGAGGCGACCCTCGTCGAGCAGGGCGAGAAGCCGCTGCGCCTCGTCCCTCCACGCCGGCAGGTCCGCGAGAGCTCCGAGCAGGTGGCGCTGGAGCCGGCGCACGTGTCCCGCGATGCGCTCGGGACCGGCGTCGTTGACGAGCGCCAGCGAGGCGGCGAGCGCCGCGCACCCGACCAGGTTCGGCACCCCCTGCTCGAACCGGCGGCCGTCTTCGAGCCAGGCGCGCTCGGTGTCGGTCACCGGGCGCGCGAAGTCGCCCGCGTCCTCGACCGAGAGCCAGCTCCCCGTGGGGCGCAGGGATGCGCGGAACGACGGCTCGGTCCAGAGCAGCCCTAGCCCCTGGGGGGCGAGCAGCCCCTTGTGCCCCCCGCAGGCGGCGGCCGACGCCCCCCCGGGCCAGGGCAGCGTGCCCGCCCCCTGGATGGCGTCGGCGACGAGCGGGACGTTTCGCTCGGCGCACCCCCGGCCGAGGCGCGCGAGGTCGAGGACGAGGCCATCCTGGAACCGGACCCAGCTCGCCGATACGAGCCGCGTCGCGGGCGAGATGGCGTCGAGAAGCGCCTGCTCCGGATCGCACCCGGGGGGCGGCGGCTCGGTCGCCCAGGCTTCGCGGCCGGCGCGGTGTCCGGGCCACAGCGGAACCTCTCGAACCGACACTCCGGCCGGCGCCAGCGCCTTCCACGGCCAGACGTTGGCGGGGAATTCGCCGAGCGGCAGAAGGACCTCGTCCCCCGGGCGCCAGTCGATCCCGGCCGCGATCCGGGACAGGCCGGCCGACGTCGTCGGCACGAGCGCGATGTCCCCTGCGTCGCCGCCGAACAGACGGGCGCCCTCGTGCCGCACGCGCTGCGGCAACCCGACGAAGTGGTGCTCGCGCGAGATCTCCCACGGCCGCGCCTCGCGCTCGAGGTGCTCGCGGACCGCTCTCACCGCCGCGCGCGGTACCGGTCCGATCGCGCAGTGGGCGACCCACAGCGGCCCGTCCCCGAAGTCGAACAGGCTCTTCGGCAGCGGCGGAGCCCCGGCCATCCCTCGCCCCGCGGGGTTCACCCGGCGAGCCCCCGCTCGAGATCGGCGATCAGATCCTCCACATCCTCGATACCCACCGACAGGCGCACGAGACTCTCCGTGATGCCGATCTTGAGCTTCTCCTCCGGGGGAATCGCTCCGTGCGTCATCGTATAGGGATGGCAGCTCAGGGACTCCACCCCTCCGAGACTCTCCGCCAGCGTGAACAGCTCGACGCGCTCGAAAAAGCGATCGGCGGCCGGGCGCCCGCCCTTCAGGGTGAAGGAGACCATCCCCGACGGCCCTTTCATCTGGCGCCGCGCGATGTCGTGCCCGGGATGGTCCGGAAGGCCCGGGAAGTAGACGCGCTCCACCGCGGCGTGGCCGGCGAGGAACCGGGCCACCTCGGCGGCGTTCCGCTGGTGGCGCTCCATCCGCACCTCCAGCGTCTTGATCCCCCGCTGGACGAGGTAGCAGTCGAACGGGGATGGCACCGCCCCCACCGCGTTCTGGTAGAAGCGCAGCCTCTCCGCCACGTCGTCCCTGGAGGTGACGACGGCGCCGCCGACGACATCGCTGTGCCCGCCGAGGTACTTGGTCACCGAGTGGACGACGATGTCCGCGCCGAGAGACAGCGGCCGCTGGAGGCAGGGCGTGGCGAAGGTGTTGTCCACCACGAGGAGGACCTGCGGCGGCTTGCCGGAGGCGAGGCGGGCGATGTCGTGAATGTTCAGGAGGGGGTTCGTCGGCGTCTCGACCCAGATCATCCGGGTGTTTGGCGTCACCGCGGCGAGGATCTCGCCCGCGTCGGCGGTGTCGAGGAAGCGGAACCGGATCCCGTACTTCTCGAACACGTGGCGGCACATGCGGTAGGTGCCGCCGTACACGTCGATCGTCGAGATCATCTCGTCCCCGGGCGCGAGGAGGTCCAGCACGGCGGCCGACGCCGCCGACCCCGAAGCGTAGCACAGCGCGTGCTTCCCCTCCTCGAGCGCCGCCAGCGTGGCTTCGAGCGAGCGCCGCGACGGGTTGTCGGTCCTCGAGTACTCGTATCCGTCCCGGAAGCGTCCGATCCCGTCCTGCTTGAACGTCGTGCTCAGCCACACCGGCACGTTGACGGCGCCGGTGCGGGGATCCGGCTCCTGCCCCGCGTGAATCGCCTTCGTCGCGAATTTCATCTCGCTCGCCCTCCCGCATCGCCCGCGCCCGCGGCGGACGGCCGCCCATTCTGCCCCCCGCGGAAACGGCGGGCGAGCCCGGGCCCCTCCGGGGGTAAAGGCCGGCTCGGGCGGCGCCGAAGAGGTAGGCGCGGCGGCGGCGCCTAGGGGGGCGGGGCCCGCGACCGGACAGGAGCGATCCAGGGTGGCTGTCGGTGGCTCCAAGGCCGGGATCCGGCGCCTCGGGCGGAGCGCGACCCTGGCCGTGGCCCTGCTGGGCGCGGGCGCGCCGCCCGCGGCCGCCCAGTCCGGAGCGTTTCGCACCTACACGGTGCGCGACGGGCTGATCCAGTCGCAGATCCGGTGTGTGACCCAGGACCGGGAGGGATACCTCTGGATCGGCACGCAGTACGGACTGTCGCGATTCGACGGGAGGCGGTTCCGGAACTACACGCGGCACGACGGACTCGCTGTCAGCGAGGTCACCTCCTGCGCGGCCGCCGCCGACGGCCGCCTGGCG
>RFHH01000134.1 GCA_003696075.1 Acidobacteriota bacterium | reverse complement strand
GGCCGCGCCCGCCGCCCGTCCCGGTCGCCGCCGGGTCGCGGCCGAAGATCTCCTCCGCGGGGCCTGCCCTCCGGGTGGCGGTGTTCGGGACGGCCCTTCCCCGGAAGGGCCTGCGGGAAAGACCGGCCGGCAGCGCCGCGGCGCGGAGAGCGCACCCGCGGCGGTGCGGCACGGCGTCCGGGCCGCCGGGCGCTCCGAGGCTGCGGCGCCGAGGGGTTCGATGCGCGCGAGTTCGGGCCGAAGCGTCCGTCTGACATCGAGTGGCGCGTCGACTCGCATCGCCGAGGGGAGCCCGGCACGGGCCCGGAGGCGCGGGGCACCTCGTGCCCTCCGGACGAGCGCCGGCAGCCCGAGCGAAAGGCCGGACCCGATTCGGCACGAGAGCTCGAAGTGGAACGCCGGCACCGCCGCCCGGTGGCCGGGGCGCCGGTCGGCGCAGGCCGCGCGCTCGGCCGAGGCACGCAGGCGAGCGCGTGGCCGATGCGGCGCTCCTGCCGGAAAGTTCGCGAACAGTCCCGCGAGGTCCCCCCGCCGGGAGCCGTTCGCACGGTTCTTCCCTCCGGTGACGTTCCCCGCACGGTGCGCCCGCCGGGGATGCCCCCGCCATCCGGCGCGGGGCGAGCCTGGATCCGGGGGCCGGCACCGGATCGCTCCGGCGTGGCGCCGCCGCCGCTCGGCTCCGCCGCGGCCGCACGGACGGCCGCCGCCGTTCGGGAATGCGGCCGTCGGCGCGGAAATCCCCGAAAGCGGAGGCGGTCGCCGCGAGCGGTTCCCGCCCGCCGCCGAGCGGTTTCCGGCTCTCGGACTCCCCGGTGTATAACGGCCGGCCGCCGCGTGAGGCCGGGAGGAGGGGCGCCATGCTCGCCGTTCGGGGTCTCGTCAAGCGATTCGGCTCGCTCGAGGCGGTGGCCGGCGTGTCGTTCGAGGTGGCCGACGGCGAGATCTTCGGCCTGCTCGGTCCGAACGGGGCGGGGAAGACCACCACGATCTCGATGATCGCGGGCGTTCTCGCGCCCGACGCGGGGGAGATCCTCGTCGATGGGCGCGACGTGTGGAGCCGTCCCGCGGAGGTGAAGCGGGCGCTCGGCGTGGTCCCCCAGGAGATCGCGCTCTACGAGGATCTGACGGCGCGGGACAACCTCGCCTTCTGGGCTTCGCTTTACGGGCTCCGCGGCCGGTCCCGCCGCGAGGCGGTGGAGCGGTCGCTCGAGCGGGTCGGGCTGAGCGGCCGCGGCGGCGATCGCGTCCGGACCTTTTCGGGCGGAATGAAGCGGCGGCTCAACCTGGCGATGGGGCTGGTCCACGAGCCGCGGTTGCTCCTGCTCGACGAGCCGACCGTCGGAATCGACCCCCAGGCGCGAGCCGCCATTCTGGACATCGTCCGGGAGATCGCCGCCGGCGGGACGACCGTGCTCTACACGACGCACTACATGGACGAGGCCGAGAAGCTCTGCCGGAGGATCGCGATCATCGATCACGGGAAGATCCTCGCCGCGGGGACCCTCGACGAGCTCACCCGACTCGCGGGGGAGAGCAACGTGCTTCGCGTCACCGGCCGCTTCCGGGCGGAAGAGCTGCACGCGCGCCTCCAGCGGCTCGAGGGTCTCGAGCCGCGGCGCGTCGACGACGGCCTGGCGATCCTCGCCATCGATCGGGACGGCCCCGGCCTGCCGCGCCTGCTCCCGGCACTCGTCGGCTCCGAGACCGGGATCGAGGACATCGCCATCCAGCGCCCCACGCTCGAGACGGTTTTCCTGACGCTCACCGGGCGCGAGCTCCGGGACTGAACAGCGATGGCGCCTGTCTTCGCCCTGATCCGCCGCGACCTCCTCCGCTGGTGGCGCAACCCGGGCCGCCTCGCTTTCCTTCTCGCCCTGCCGCTGGTGCTCTCGGCCATCTTCGCCCTCGCCTTCGGAACCGGGGAGCGAACGCCCCACGTCCGGGTTCTCCTGCTCGACGAGGATCGGACACCCCTTTCCCGAATGCTGGCGGGCGCCCTGGCCGCGGGAGGGGAGGACAACCCGCTCGAGGTGGATCCGGTCGGTCCCGAGGGGCGCGCCGAGATCGAGCAGGGCCGAGCGTCGGCCCTGGTCGTGATCCCCGCCGGATTCACCGACGCGTTCCTCGCCGGCCGGCCGGCGCGCCTCGAGGTGGTCAAGAACCCGGCCGAGCGCTTCCTGCCCGGGGTCGTGGAGGATCTCGCCCGGGCCGGGGCGGCCATCCTCTCGGAGATCTCGCGCGCCTTCCGTCCCGAGCTGGAGCGGCTCCGAGAGATGATGTCGGGCCGCCGGGATTCGGGGCCGGCGGCCGTCGGGGCGCTCGCCGCGATGATCGCCGAGAAGATGGACCGCATCGGCGTCTATCTCTTTCCGCCCGTCATCGACGTCGAGACGGTCGCGCCCGGCGGGGAGGGCGATCAGGCGCCGACCGTGCAGCGTGTCCTGGAGCTGGTGCTCCCCGGGCTGGCGGTCCTGAGTCTCCTCTTCTTCGCCCAGGCGGTCACCCGCGACGTCATGGAGGAGCGGGAGCGCGGCCTTCTGCGCCACCTGATGTGCGCTCCGCTCGGGCTGCGGCACTACCTGGTCGCCAAGGCGTCGGCCGCGGTGCTCGTCGGAGCGGCCGGCCTCGCCGCCCTCGTCGGTCTCGGATGGCTCGTGGGGGTGGCCTGGGGACCTCCGGGAGCCGTCGCGCTGCTCGTCGTCTCGTCGGCGACGGCGGCGGCCGGGCTGCTGCTCCTCCTCGTCGCCCTGTGCCGCAGCGCAGCGGCGGCGAACGCCGTCACGACGATGGTCGTGATGCTCTCGGCCATGGTGGGCGGCTCGTTCCTCCCGGTGACGGCGTTGCCCGACTTCCTTCTCCCAATCAGCCGCCTGACCGTCAACTACTGGGCGGCCAGCGGTTTTCTCGCGCTGATCCAAGGGGGAGGCGCCACCGAGGTGCTGCCGAACGTCCTCGTGCTCGGGATCGGAGGGCTGGCGGCGATCTCGGCGGGCACGCTCGTGCTCGGCCGCCGCATCCGCGCGGGGGGCGTGTGATGTCCGGGGTGCTGGCCATCGCCCGCAACGACCTGCGCCAGACGCTGTCGACACGGGCCGCCGTCTTGTGGATGTTCGTCTTCCCCGTCCTGTTCGCCCTCTTCTTCGGTGTCGTCACCGGCGGGAACGGGGCCGGCGAAGAGGTGCCGGGAATCGCCGTCGCCGACCGCGACGGGGGTCCGCTGGCCGGGCTGCTCGTCGAGGAGCTGGGCCGGAGCGGGCTCGCGGTCGTGGAAGAACGCTCCGGCGAGGAGGGTGGAGACCTCCCCGTGCTCGAGATCCCGCCCGGCTTCGGCCGCGACATGCTCTCGGGAAAGCGGGTCGTCCTGCGCCTGCGCGGCGGCGGGGGCGGCGGAGAGGAGGGCGTGGCGGTCGAGGCGCGCGTGTTCGCCGCCGTGGCGCGCGTGATCGGTGCCGTGGCGGCGCGCGCCGGCGCGGGCCCGGCCGGAGAGGTGCCGGCGGAGGAGTCCTTCGCCGGCTACGAGGGACCGGAAGATCTCGTCCGGGTCGAGTCCTCCTTCGCGGGCAAGGCCCGCACCGTCCCGGCGGGGTTCGCCCAGTCGGTCCCCGGGGACACGGTGATGTTCATGCTGCTCGTGGCGCTCACCTGGGGCGCCGCCGCCTTCGCGAGAGAGCGCCGCCAGGGAGTGCTGGCGCGCCTCGCCGCCGCGCCGATCGCCCCGGGCGCGGTCGTCCTGGGGAAGATCGCGGGTCGACTGCTCGTCGCGCTCGTGCAGGCGGCCGTCCTCGTCGCCGCCGCGGCGGCGGGGGTGCGCCTGTTCGGGCTTCCCCTGTCCGGCGATCCCCTCGCGGCGTTCGCCGTGCTCGCCGTGTACGCGCTCGCGGTCGCCCCGCTGGGCGTGCTGCTGGGAGCGGCGATCCGGGAGCCGGCTCGCGCGGCGAACGCCGGCGTGCTGGTGGCACTGGTCCTGTCCGCCCTGGGCGGATGCTGGTGGCCGCTCGAGGTCGTCCCCCCGTGGCTGCAGGCGGTCGGGCGCGCGCTGCCGACGGGCTGGGCGATGACCGCCCTGCACCGCCTCCTTTCGTTCGGGGGCGGGCTGGCGGACACGGCCCCGTGGCTGGGCGCGCTCGCGGCTTTCGGCTGTGCGGCGGCGGCCGCGGCCCGGCGGTTCGTCCGGATCTCCTGAGCCCGGCTGCCCGGCGCGGTGGCGCCCGCCGGGCGGCTTCGGGTAGCGTTGGGGCTCACGGGATCGCGGAGGCGATGGGGATCGACCTGCTGTTGCTCGTGGTGGCCGGCGCGGCCGCGGCCGGAGCGCTCGCGATGCACGCGACGCTCGCGCGGGCGCTCCGGGCGGGGGAGGACCCCGGTCCGGAGGCGGGAGGACCGCGCCTGCCGTCGGTGACGGTGCTGCGCCCGATCAAGGGGCTCGACGCGGGCGCCCGCGAGAACATCGAAGCCGCGTTCGAGATCGACTACCCCGGCGAGGTGGAGACGATCTTCCTTTTCGACGACGACCGGGAGCCCGCCCTTCCGCTCGTCGAGGCGGCCCTGGAGCGGCGCGGCCGCCGCGGCGTGGGGCGGACCTACCGGGTCCTGTTCTGCGGAGCGCCGCCGCCGGGAAGGACGGGCAAGTTGAACGCGATGATCGCCGGCATGCGCCACGCGCGCGGCGAGCTCATCGCGTGTGTCGACTCCGACACCCGCGCGGGGCCCACCGTCTTGGCGGGGCTGGTGCGCCGCCTTCTCGCCGACAGCCGGGCCGGGGCCGCTTTCGCGCCGGTGGCGGTCACCGACCCGCCGCTCACCGTGGCCGACGTCGCCTACGCCCTGCTCCTGAACGGCCTCTACTCGCCGGCCGCCGCCTGGGCGGCGCGGCGCCGGGCGGGGACGCTCCCCTTCATCATGGGACAGTTCATGGTGCTCAGGCGCGAGGCCCTCGCGGCGATCGGAGGCCTGGCCTGCGCGGAGGGTCAGCTCGTCGACGACATGTATCTCGGGCTGCGGCTCTCGGCCGCCGGCTACCGGAACCTCGTCGGCTCGGAACGGGTGCCCATCGTGCAGCAGGGGCTCGCGATCCGGGAGGCCGTGCCGATGTTCGTGCGCTGGTTCGCCTTCTCGCGAACCGGCCTGCCGGGCCGCGGGTTCAAGTCGATCTCCTGGCTGAGGGGCGCTTTCTTCTGGCTCGGCGCGGCGACCGCTGCCGCCGCGGCGGTGGCCGGCGCGTGGGCGGCGGCCGCGCTCGGTCTCGGGGCGGCGTTCGCGGTGGCCGAGAGCGTCAACCGCCTGCACGAGAAGGCCGGCGGTGCGCCGGTGCCGCCGCGCTTCCGGTGGGTCTCGGCGGCCCTCCTGCTCCTGGCGCCGGGCCTGCTTCTCGCCGCACGCGGCCGCCAGGTCGTCTGGCGCGGTCGGCGTTACGAGCTCGACTCCGAGGCACGCCTGGCGGCCAGACCGGCGGCCGCCGGCCGCCGCTGACGCCGCTCCGGGTGGCGGGCGCCGGCCGGGGATGTATCTTCCCGCGGAGATGCCGCGAGACCGCCACGCCGCCTCCCCGGCGGACGACCGCCGCTCCCGGCCCGGGAGCCGGACCGCCGCGCGGATCCTGCTGGCGGGCGTCGCCTTCGTGGCCGCACTCGGCGCCGTCGCGACCCTGTACGATCCCTACCAGCCCGACGGCCCGCCGCTGATCACCGGCGGGGCGTTCGACAGCCCGCCGGGCGATTCGGCGGGGCCGGCCGGCGGGCCGGACATTGCGGGGGAGGTGAGCTGGGCGCCCGGGGAGGGGATCGGGGGGAGCGGCGCGATGCGCCTCGTCGCGGCCGGCCAGCGCGCGTCGATGCGCTGGATCCTTCCCGAGCCGCGCCGGTACGCCTTCCTCCGCATCTCGGGGTGGATCCGCACCGAGGGGGTGGTGCCGGGGGACCGGCCGTGGCAGATGGCCCGCCTCCTCCTCTTTTTCGTCGATCGCCGCGGCAGGGGGATCTGGAACCGGCCGCACGTGTCGGCGCTGCTCAGCGGGGACAACCCCTGGCGGCGGATCGTCGGGACCGTGCGGGTTCCGCCGGAGGCCGCGGGGGCGCGCGCGTTCGTCCAGATCGTGGCCCGCTCCGGAACGATGTGGGTCGACGATCTGGAGCTGTTTCCGGTCAAGCAGCGCGCCTCCTACGCGCCGCTCCGGCTCCTCCTGCTCGGCACCTTCGTCGCCCTGGCGGCGGCGGGGGCGAGGGCGGCAGGCGCCTGGCGGCGCCCGTTCGGAAAGCCGGCGGTGGTCACCGCGGGCCTGATCCTCGCGGGAGTGCTCCTCCCCGGCCCCGCGATCCAGTCCGGCGTGGAGCGCGTCGGCGGCGCGGCGGCGCGCGCGATCCGATCGCTGAAGCCCGCACCGCGCCGCGACCCGGGGAAGGGGGGCGGTGCGGCGCCCGCAGCGCGCGCGGCGAAGCGGGAGGAAGCGAACGAACTCGAGGCGTTGTTCACCCGCACCGGTGTGCTCTACGCGAAGAAGGCGGGGCACGTGCTCCTGTTCGCGCTGCTCGGGCTGTGGGCCCAGCTCGCCTGGTCGCGCGCGGCGGCCGGGGAGGGAATGCCCCGCCCGAGACGGCTCGCCGGCTGGGCGGCGATGGCGGCGGGGCTGCTTCTCTTCGCCATGGGAAGCGAGATGCTGCAAGTGCTCACCGAAACGCGCCTCGCCCAGGTGAGCGATTTCCTGCTCGACGTGGCCGGGCTGGCCGCCGGCCTCGCCGCCGGTCTCGCCGCGGCGGGCGCGGCGTTGCTCTTCGGGCGGAGCCGCCCCGCCTGACGGGGACCGTCACGGAGCGCAGGGAGCGTCGCGCGGGCTCCCGTCGCTCGCATCGCCCAGCGGGCCGTCCCCGCCGCATCCGGTGTCGTGCCCGCGGACGAGGTAGGTGAACATCTCTCCGGCCGGGGGCAGATCGGGATCGTCGTAGCTCAGCCCGGTCAATCCGCGAGCGCGACACCCGCCGTAGTCGCCCGCCCGGAGCCCGGCCCCCGTCCCGCGGACGACGTCGTAGTCGTCGGCGCGGGCCGCGGCGGCCCACTCGAGGTGTGTCGCCCCCGCCGGTCCCCGCCGGGCGGAGAGCGGGTACACCTCGTCCGGCCGACCCTGCTCCGGGTCGAAGGGCGCGCAGTCGGCCGCGTCGTCGAGCCGATCGCCGTCGTCGTCCGCGTCGCACGCGTCGCCGGTGCCGTCGCCGTCGAAATCCGCCTGCGCGGGGTTCGCGGCGGCGGGGCAGTTGTCGTTGCGGTCGGGGACGCCGTCGCCGTCGGCATCGTCCAGCGTGATCGTCGTCACCGAGGCCTTCAGGATCCAATCGTCGCGGTCGAACAGCACGTCGGAGGGGGGCTCCGAGCTGTCCAGCGTGAAGTCCTGATCCCACGCGTCGTTCCAGACGGTCCTCACCTCGTCGCCGGAGGGGAGGACGAGGGTGAGGTCGACGGGCATGGTGAAGACGCCCGCATCCGTCTGGACCTGGTGGATCCTCACGTAGGTGCGGTAGGTCCCGTCGCCGAGATCGGCCGTGGACCAGCCGTATTCGTAGCGCGGGGAATTCTCGCCGTAGACCCACTCGTCGAAAAACCAGCCGAGCCCGGCGCCGTGGAAAGTCTCCATGTTCGCCTGGAACTGCGCGGTGTTCCCGACGCCGTCCTTGTGATCCGCGTACCAGGCGCGCAGCCCGTCGAAGAAGGCCTGCGGGCCCATGACGTGGCGCAGCATGTGGAGCACCCACGCTCCCTTGTCGTAAACGGTGCTGCCGAACAGCGCGGTCGGGTCGTAGACCGGACCGTCGAAGTGCTCTCTCCAGAGAGAGTTCATGTAGTCGTGGTAGCCGGGCCAGCCGTTGAGGTGCTCTTCCCACAGCGCTTCGCTGTAGGTGGCGAACCCCTCGTTCAGCCACACGTCCGCCCAAGTCTCGGGGCTCACCGAATCGCCCCACCACTGGTGCGACAGCTCGTGGGCGATGATGTAGTCGTATCGATGGGTTCCGTCGATCAGCGTGTACCCGTAAGAGGTGTTGGTCGTGTGTTCCATCGCCCCGGAGAACGGGAAAGCGCTCATCCCGTACTTATCCTCGACGAACGGATACTCGCCGAAGGTCTCGGCGTAGTAGCGGATCATCGCCGGCGTGTTCTTGAACGATTCCTGGGCGTCGGCGAGGTCTCCGGGGTAGACGTAGTAGTCGATCGGCATCGTGCCGCCCGAAAGCGTGTCGTAAGTGTCGGAGAAGGAGACGTAATCGGTGGCGGCGATGCTGACCAGGTAGGTCGTCAGCGGGTGCGAGGGGACCCAGTGATACTCGATCCAGCCGGGGGTTCCGGGGTCGGTGCCGGCGAGGACGCCGTTGCCGGTGGCCACCCACGGCGCGGGAACGGTCCAGCGCTCGTCGACCATCGCCTTGTCGTCGGGCCGGTCCTTGCACGGCCACCAGCCCCGCGCACCGTCCGGCTCGGAGAGCGACCAGGCCATCTTCCCGTATCCGCCCTGGAGGAACTTGTTCCAGCCGAAGTAGCCGGTACCGCCGGGATCGGGCTCGCCGGCGTAGGACACGGTGAAGGCGAAGACCTCGCCCGCGCCGTAGGGGCGGTCGAGCGTGACGGTGAGGACGCCTCCCTGATGGTCGAACGCGAGCGGCACGCCGCCGGAGTCGACACCGTCGACGTTCATGTTGTCCAGCAGGTCGAGCATCACCTGGTCGAGACCGTCCGCCAGGCTCTGAGCCGTCACGGTGACCTGGCCGTTGATCCGGCGGGTGTTCGGGTTGAACACGATCCGCAGATCGTACCGCTGGACGTCGAAGAGGTCCTGGTTGGCGAGTTTGGCCGAGTCCGCGGCCGCTTCGGCGGCCGTTCGGAGACCCCTCTTGGCGCGCAGCGCGTCCCGTTCCTCGGGCGTCGGGGGCCGCATGCCGGAGGCGGGCGCGGCGGCCGGGGCGGCGATGGCCAGGGCGGCGAGGAGTGCGGTCGTTCGTCGAGGGAACATGGTCCGGACCTCCGCGGGGCTTCATATACCGCGACGCCCCGGCGGGCGGAACTATAGAAAAAGGGGAGGGGCATCCGCCCCTCCCCGGTCGGTCTTCCGTTGGCCGCGCGGCTCAGAAGTCCATGCCGCCGCCCATCCCGTGGCCGCCGGCGGACTCCTTCTTCTCCTCCGGCACCTCGGTGACGAGCGCCTCGGTCGTCAGCAGCAGGCCGGCGACCGACGCGGCGTTCTGGAGCGCGACGCGCACGACCTTGGCCGGATCGATGATGCCGGCCTCGATCATGTCGACGTACTTCTCGGTCCGCGCGTCGAAGCCCTTGTTCTTGTCGAGGTTACGCACCTCGTTGACCACGACCGACGCCTCGAAGCCGGCGTTCGCCGCGATCTGCCGCAGCGGCTCCTCCAGCGCCCGGCGGACGATCTGGACGCCGATCTTCGCGTCCTCGCCCTTCACGCGGAGGTTGTCCAGCCGGCTCTGGGCCCGCAGCAGGGCGGCACCGCCGCCGGGAACGATCCCTTCCTCGACGGCCGCCTTGGTCGCGTGCATCGCGTCCTCGACGCGGGCCTTCTTCTCCTTGAGCTCAGCCTCGGTCGCCGCGCCGACCTTGATCACCGCGACGCCGCCGACGAGCTTGGCGAGCCGCTCCTGCAGCTTCTCGCGGTCGTAGTCGGAGGTCGTCTCCTCGATCTGCGTGCGGATCTGCTTGACGCGGGCCTCGATGTCGGAGGTCTTGCCGCGCCCCTCGATGATGGTGGTGTTGTCCTTGTCGAGGACGACCTTCTTCGCGCGGCCGAGCTCGGCGAGCTGGACCGACTCGAGCTTGATGCCCAGGTCCTCGCTGATGACCTTGCCGCCGGTCAGCACCGCGATGTCCTGGAGCATCGCCTTGCGGCGGTCACCGAAGCCCGGCGCCTTCGCGGCCGCGGCCTGCAGCGTGCCGCGCAGCTTGTTGACGACGAGCGTCGCCAGGGCCTCGCCCTCGACGTCCTCGGCGATGATCAGGAGGGGCTTACCGGCGCGGGCCACCTGCTCGAGGATCGGCAGGAGGTCCTTCATCGAGGAGATCTTCTTCTCGTAGATCAGGATGTAGGGATCCTCGAGGACCGCCTCCATCCGCTCGGCGTCGGTCACGAAGTACGGCGAGAGGTAACCGCGGTCGAACTGCATCCCCTCGACGACCTCGAGCGAGGTCTCGAGCGACTTCGCCTCTTCGACCGTGATCACGCCGTCCTTGCCGACCTTGTCCATCGCCTCGGCGATGATCTTGCC
>RFHH01000133.1 GCA_003696075.1 Acidobacteriota bacterium | reverse complement strand
CCCCGTGCCCGACTTCCGGCCCCTCGCCGGGGAGGAAGAGGGCGCGACGCCCCGGCAGGTCTGGATCGTCGTGTCTCCGCCGTGGGTCCCGCGCGGCCCGCGCCTCGATTAGCCCCGGGTGGCGCCTTCCAGCCCGCCCGGCACCGGGCTTTCCGCAGGAGGCGTCTCGGGGCCGGATCCCCGACAGGATCCGGGAGCGGCCGGACGTCCATCCCCGACGGTGCGCTCTCGCCTCCACGCGGCCGATCGTTCGGATGCCGGGAGGTGCTTCCTCGATGGTGCAAAACGCCGCGCAACTCGGCGAGAAACGGACGCTTCGGCCCGATCGCAGGGCCTCGATCCGTTCGAGGCCGGATCCTTCGATCTCCCAACGACTTCGGCGGATGAACGCACCATCGGGGATGCACCTCCCGGATGTCGCGGGGCCTCGAACGGTCCGGGAGATCCATCTCCGACGGTGCGCTCTCGCACCCACGCGGCCGATCGCTCGGTCGTCGCGGCCTCGAACGGTCCGGGGCCCGGGAAGTAGGGGCCGAGGCCGCCCTCCGACACCGGGTCGCGAGGGCTCTGGCACCATCGAAGGTGCCCTTTCCGGACGGCCCGGGCGGACGCGTGGAGAGGATCCGGGGGCACGGGGCAGGGCGTCGCCCGCGCGGCTCCCGGCGCGGCCGGCCGATCGCGCCGGACGCCTCGAGCGCGGGTCGATGCGGCCGCTTCGGACCTGAGCCGCGCGCGCACCGGGCGCTGCCGCGCGGATCCCGGGGCGCCCGCGCGTGCCGTCCCGGGCGCTCGCCCTACGCGGGCCGGGTCGCCGCGATCCGCTCCGCTCGGTCGCCTTCCGCGCGGGCAGGCCGGAGCGGAAGCGGCGCGCGCGGGACGGTTATGATCGGCCGCGGGAGGCGCACGCCTTGTTCCTTCCGATCGGAGACAGCCCCAACGTTCCGAAGGCCGCCTGGGTCACCTGGGGGCTGATCGCCGTCAATGTCGCCGTCTTTCTCGCGCTCCTTCCGCTGAGCGGGATCCCCGCCGACCCCGCCGATCCGGCCTACGCGGCCTACGTGCGCGCGCTGGCGGCGGAGCGCGGCTACCCGCCGGTGCGGCTGCAGCTCTCCGCTTACGACCTGTTCTGCTTCCGGCACGGCTTCCGGCCGGCCGCCCCGTCGCTGATCGACGCGCTCACCGGGATGTTCCTCCACGGCGGCTGGATGCACCTGCTGGGCAACATGCTCTTCCTGTGGATCTACGGCGACAACGTCGAGCACCGGCTCGGGAGGGCCGGCTATCTGCTCGCCTACCTCGGCACGGGGTTGGCCGCCGCGCTCGGTGACGGCCTGCTGCGGTTCGGCTCGGGCGTGCCGTCGATCGGAGCCTCGGGCGCGATCTCCGGCGTGCTCGGCTTCTACTTCATCTGGTTCCCGTACAACCGGGTGCGCGTCTGGGTGTTCCTCTTCCCGTTCCTGGCGCGGGTGATCGAGCTGCCGGCCCGGGTGGTGCTCGGGATCTACATCGTGGCCGACAACCTGCTCCCGCTGTTGCTGACGGGGGGAGCGGGCTCGGTGTCGTACGGCGCTCACGTGGGCGGGTTCGCGGCCGGCTGCGCGGCGGCGCTGGCGATCGACCGGTGGGTGCTGCTGCGGCACGGCGCCAGGCGGGCGCGGCCGGCGCCGGTGGCCGACGTGCCTCCCGAGCGGTTGCTGCGGCAGGCCCTGCTCGAGGGCGATGTCGATCGCGCGGCCCAGCTCTTCTTCGCCCTGCCCGCGCCGATCCGTCGGGCGCTCGGCCCGGGCCTGGCGCTGCGCCTCGGACAGGAGCTGGACCGGGCGGGCCGCCATCACGCCGCCCTCGCGGTGTTCCAGCGGATGCTCGCCGATCACCCGCACGGCCCCGGGCGCGCCCTGGCGCACGCGGGGGCGGCGCGCGTGCAGCTCGAGGAGCTGCACCAGCCGACGGCGGCCTACCAGCACCTGCTCGAGGCGCTCGACGAAGCGGAGACGGAGGAAGAGGCGGCGATGGTCCGGCGCCTGCTGGCGGCGCTCCGGGCCCGGACGCGCACCGTGCCGCGCCACCCGCCGCTCTGAGGGCCGTACCGCGATCAGGGCCCGAGGCGGGCGGCGAGGGCGGAGCCGTCCACCTGAGGCAGCTCGCGAAACATCCGGTGGAACAGGTCGAGCCGCAGCAGCCCCTCGTAGGTGCGCGGATAGGTGTCGAGCACGGCCCGGCTCGCCAGGACGACGAGCTTGGTGCGGGCGCGGGTGAGCGTCACGCACAACCGGTTCTCCGAGAAGAAGAACTCGGTGTCGCGCCGCAGCGCGTCCGGGTCGGAGCAGGCGAGGGAGACGACCACCGCCTCCCGCTCCTGCCCCTGGATCCGCTCGACCGTGTCGATCACCGGTAGCGCAGCGCCCGCCGGCAGGCGCGCGCGCAGCCGGGACGCGATCTCGCGGTTCTGGGCGCGGAAGGGGGAGACGAGCGCGAGGGAGCCGGCCGGCAGCCGCTGCGGCCCGAGCAGCTCCGCCGCGATCGCCGCGGCGAGATCGGCCTCCGCCGGGCAGCGCGTCCGGTGGCCCTCGTGCGCGAGCCGCACCAGCACCGCGCCGCGCTCCGGATCGAGCACCGGCGCCAGCGGCCCGGGATCGCTCGCCAGGCGCAGGCGCCGCGCCGCCGCCCGTTCGGTGGGCCGGAGGCGCCCGCCGTAGAAGGCGCGGGAGGGGAACGCGCACACCGCGTCGTTCATCCGGTGGGTCCGGTCGAGCAGCACCGGCTCGGCCCGGTCGCGGAGGTGCTCGAAGACGGATCGCGTGACGGTCGGGTCGGGGTGGTCGCCGACGATGACCGGACCGAGCTGCCGGTCGTCCCCGGCGAGGATCCACCGCGGCGCGGCCAGCAGCGCGCACAGGGCGTGGGGCAGGGTGATCTGGGCCGCCTCGTCGAACAGCACCCGGTCGAACGGTCCCGGCGACTCGAAGCGCCGCGCGCCGAACAGGGTGGCGCCGACGATCAGGCCGCCGCGGCGGGGCCGCGAGACCTGCGCCGCGCCGCGCACCACCCGGATCCCCTCCCGGCGCAGGCGCGGCTCGGCCGCGCGGCGCGGCGCGACGCGGACGAGGGGCAGGGGATGGCCGGTGCGGCGCGCCACGGCGGCGAGCGCGTGCAGGACGTTGTCCACGGCGCGGTGCGTCTGCGCCGTCACGAGCAGCGCCTCGCCGCGCCAGGCCAGCGCGGCGAGCAGGTGAGCGGCGAGCCAGGTCTTGCCGGTGCCCGGAGGCCCCTGAACGAGCTGGACGGGTCGCGCCGACCAGGCGCGCACGAAGGCCTCGCGCTGGGCGCTCTCGAGATGCACGCCACCGGCCTCGAGGCGGTCCGCCGAGCGCTCGGCCTCCTCGCGCTCGCGGTCGTCGACCGCCGGCTCCCACCGGAGCCGCACGAGATCCCGCACCGCCCGCGCGCGCTCGCCGGCGCCGCTCCGCACGCGACGGAGCGCCTCGAGGAGCTGGGGGGTGAGATCGATCTCGCCGCGGTCGAGGACCGGGCGGCCGCCGGAGCGTTCGATCGCGTCGGCGATCTCTTGCGGGGGGACGCCGTAGCCGGGCTCGAACTCGAGCGTTCCGTCCGGCCCCTCGTCCGCCAGCGTGACCTCCGGCTCCCGCGCCGGGTCGGCCCCGTCACCGATTCTCAGCGCGTCGCCGGCGCGGAAGCGGGATCCGCGCGCGTCGGCCCGCAGGACGAGCCGTCCCGACTCCGGATCCCAGCGGTCCACCCCCTCGGCGGCGATCGCGTCGCCGTTTTCGATCCGCTGCTCGAGCGGCTGCGACCAGATCTCCTCGAGGTCGCGCCGTCCCGCCGCCCGCTCCCGGAGCAGGAAGCGCTCGAGCGCGTCCCAGAACCCTCCGCCGGGGGTCAACGCGCGCCTCCCGGCGCGCGCGAGGGGGCGCGCATCCAGGCGAGCACCCGCGCGAGAGCCTCGAGGCGCCGCCGGGCGATCGCCACCGCCCGCGCGGCGTCGCGCGCGCTCCGGCCATTCGGGTCGGCGGACACCGCGACGAAGGCCGGCGGCACCCGCTCGCCGGGGCCGGGAAGCGGGCGGCCGGCGAGCGCGGCGTCGACCTCCTCGAGGTCGTAGCGGCGGACGGGGAGGTAGGCGCAGGCGCGCCGCAGCCGGGCGCGCAGGTCGACCCGGCGCGCCTCGAGCGCCACCTGGAGCGCGGGAGCGACGCCGCGCTCTTCGGCCAGCGCCTCCAGCGCGGCCGCCGTCTCGGCACCGAAGTGGAACAGCGTCCCGCGGGAGGACTCGGCCCACGCGAACAGGTCGCGCGCGGCGGCGGCCGCCGCCTCCGCGACGCCCAGCACGTGGACCGCCTCCCGTCCCGACGCCTCGCGCCACGCGACGAGCACCGCCCGCTCGCGCGCGAGCGGGTCGCGTTCCGCCCAGATCAGCCGGTCCGCGGGCGAGGGGGAGGGGAGGTCGAACGGCCGGCCGAGGCGGATGCGGCCGGACAGGAGCGCCCGCGCCTGCCGCACCAGCGCCTCGAGTCCCAAAGGCGGCCGTCCCGCCTCCCGCCACTCCCGCGGGTCGACCGCCGCCAGGTCGGCCACCGTGGCGACGCCGTGCCGCCGGAGGACGCGGCGCCTCGTCGGCGTCATCCCGTCGACCAGCGACAGGTCGCCGGCCGCCTCCATCTCCGGCAGGCAGCGCCGGCGCCACCGGCAGCGAAGGCAGGCGTCGCTCCAGTACGGCTCGGTCGGTTCCTCGCCGGAGGCGATGCGCTCGACCTTCCTCCGCGCGGCGTCGAGAACGGCGCGCAGGGGGGCGAGCGGAAAGGTCACCTCCCGGCCGTCGCCCAGCAGCAAGAAGCCCCGCTCGGGCGCGCGTCCCTGGAGCGGCTCCAGGAGCCAGCCGGCATAGGCGACCTGGAGCACCTGATCGGCGCGCGGTGCCAGCCCCGCCTTGACGTCGCCCGGCTCGTAGTGGTGCGGCCCGAGCCGGGACGTTCCGGGAACGCGGCGCAGCAGGTCGGGGATCGCCAGGTGCCCGTCCCGGCACAGGACCCCCTGGTACACGCCGTCGACGCCGCGCCGCATCAGCGCCTCCGTCTCGGCGGCCGCTGCCCGGAAGTCGCCGGGGGGCGCCTCCGGTCGCGGCCAGCCGAGGCGCTCGGCGCAGGCCGCCTCCCACGCTCGCCCCCGCTCGAGGAGCAGCGCGGAGGCCTCGTCGGGCGCCGCGCGTTCCTCGCGCCCGAGTCGCCGGTCGAGCGTGATGCGGTGCGGGCAAACGGCGAGCTCGTACAGCTCGCTCGCCCGGACCGGGGCCGGCTCGCGGCCCGTCCCGGCGGTCTCAGTCACGCTTGAAGAACAGGGCGCGCTCGATCGCCTCGCACAGCATGTGGGTGACGAGCGTGTGGACTTCCTGGATGCGCGCGGTCTTCTGGCCCGAGACGACCAGCGCGAACTCGGCGGCGTCGCGGGCGCGGCCGCCGTCGCGCCCGAGCACGGCCACGGTGAGCATCTGCTTGTCGCGAGCCGTGCGCAGCGCCTCGATCACGTTGATCGAATTGCCCGAGGTGGAGTAGGCGATGGCGGCGTCGCCCTTCTGGCCGAGCGCCTCGATCTGCCGCGAGAAGACGTGCTCGTAGCCCATGTCGTTGGCGATCGCGGTGAGCGCCGACGTGTCGGTGGTGAGCGCGATCGCCGGGACGGCCGGCCGCTCGTGCTGGAACCGCCCGGTCAGCTCGGAGGCGAAATGCTGCGCCTCCGCCGCCGATCCGCCGTTGCCGAACAGGAGGAGCTTGCCGCCCCCTTGCAGCGTGCGGACCAGCTTGTGCGCGACCTCCACGAGCAGGTCTCCCTGCCGCTCGAGGAAACGCTTGACCAGGAACGTGTGCTCCTCGGCGATCTTGGTGAACTCGTTGAGCTGCATGCTCGGCGCTCCTCCCTTCGTCCGGCGTCGAGCGATTGTACGACCGTTCCGGGGCGGGCGCGCCGGCGCCTCCCGCGGGGACCGCGCCGGCCGCCGCGTCCGGCGGCCAGGCAAGACCCGACGGCCGGCGGGGTGGGGCGAGAACGCCGCTCGTGCGCTCCCGGCGGCAGGCGCTTCCGCGCCGGTGCGCGCCGCCACCGAAGACGATGGCCGCGGGGCTGCTCGTCCTCTCGCCCGCGTGCCGCAATCGGGCCGGTCCGGAGAACCCCTCCGGCGAGGAGGAGACGTGTCCATCGCACCGCCGGGGGCGCGCCTCGCGACCGACGGGGTTCGGCGGGCGAGCGCACCTTTGGGGATGCACGTCTCGACCGCTGGACGGGCAGCGAGGTCGACGGAACAACGCACCACCGGGGATGCTCTTTCCATGGGATCGCGCCTGCGGGCGCGCGATCGGTGTTCCGTCCACCCCGGCGGCGTTTTCGCTCCCGCCCGGTTCGTGCGGGACCCGTGCGGCGCTAGGGCGCGGCGTGCGCGGCGAGGAAGCGCTCGAGGGTGCGGCGGGCGACCGTTTCCGCCTGGACGAGCGCGGGGGCGCCCTCGCCGCGGCAGGCCCACACGCGGACCGGAACCGGCGTGCGCTCCGGCACGTCCGGTCCTCCGCCCTCCGCGCCCGTTCCGAGGAAGAGCGTGGGGACGCGGCAGGGCTCGCACGAGGCGAGGAAGGCCTCGACCGTGTCGGGCAGCGTGGCCGCGATCCGCTCCCAGCGCGCGCGGTCCCGCCGCCGGGGCCGGCTTCCCGTGAATCCGGGCCAAGGCTCGGCCGGCGCGCCCGGCCACAGCCGCGAGGGCGTGTCGAGGGCGAGGGCCGTCACCGCCTCGGGGGCGCGGCGGGCGATCGCCGCCGCGACGTGGGCCCCGACTCCGATCCCGAGCAGCGCCGCAGGGCCGGGCCCGTGGGTCTCGAGCACCGCGAGCGCGTCCTCGGCCGCGCGCTCGATCAGATCGGCGGGGAACCTGCGCGAGGCGGCGGCCAGACCGTGTCCCGGCAGGTCGGGCGCGAGGACCCTCATGCCGTGCCCCGCCAGCCAGAGGAGCAGCCTCCCGGCGCCGGGGGCCGCGTAGTCCTCGGGGCGGCCGAAGGCCTGGTGGAGGAAAAGCAGGGGCGGCCCGGCGCCGGCGGCGAGGACCCGGCGCGGGCCGCCTGGACGTGGCACGGCGAGCGTCTCGATCGGGGCCTGGACCGCGACGCCGCCGTGACCGACACGGGAGGAGGTGGTCACGACTGCCGTATCGGTCGGTCGGGCGGGCGATTGAGATGCGTTTCCGAGGGCGCGGTTTCCGAGAGAACCCGGCGGAGCGGCCGCGGGTTGCGGGCCCGACCGGCACGCGGCGCGCCGCGCCGGAGCGAAGGGCCGATGCGCCAGAGAGTCGGGCGCGGTATCGCGCCGCCGAGGGCGAACCTCCCGGCCGGGGCGGACCGCCGCTGGGGCGCGGCGCCGCGCGCGGGTCTCCGGGACCCGGCCGGTGGCCGGTGCCGTGCGGGTCGGCCAGCGGTCGGGGTGCCAGGCGCGGCTCGCCCGATGGGAGCCTCGCCCGCCGTTCCGACAGCGAAAACGGTGCGCGGGCTTTCGCCGGCGGTGCCCCGGCCGGCCCGGCCGCGCAGCCGGGTCCGGCCGCGGCGGGCGGGGTATGATCGGCCCATGCCGATCGGTCGCACCGTCGCCCGGCAGATGGGCGCCGCCTCCTGGATCCGGCGGATGTTCGAACTCGGCCGGCGCCTCCGGGCCGAACGGGGGCCGGACGCGGTCTTCGATTTCACCCTCGGAAACCCCGAGATCGACCCGCCCGAGGTGGTCCGCCAGGCTCTCGCCCGGGTGGCGGCCGAAAGCTCACCGGGCGCGCACGCGTACATGCCGACGCCCGGGCTGCTCCCGGCGCGGCGGGCCGTCGCTTCTGCGCTGGCCCGGCGCACCGGGCTGCCGTTCACCGAGGATCACGTCCTGATGACGGTCGGGGCGGCGGGGGCGATCAACATCGCACTTCGGGCGATGCTCGAGCCGGGGGACGAGGTCGTCCTCATCGCGCCGCACTTCGTCGAGTACCGGCACTACGTGGAGAACTACGGCGGCGTGCCGGTCGTCGTCGACACGAAGGCCGATTTCCAGCTGGACATCGACGCGGTCGAGCGAGCCCTCTCGCCGAGGACGCGCGCGCTGCTGATCAACACGCCGAACAACCCCTCGGGAGCGGTCTACCGGGCGGAGGAACTCGGGCGGCTCGGCGAGCTGCTGCGCGGGCGCCGGCCGCCGGTCACCGTCATCAGCGACGAGCCCTACCGGGCGCTCACCTTCGGCGACGAGCCGGCACCCGAGGTGGTGACCGCCGTCGAGGGGACGGTGATCGCCAGCTCGTGGTCGAAGACCTTGGCGATTCCCGGGGAGCGGATCGGCTACCTCGCGATCTCGCCGCGGATCGAGGGCGCCCGGCGCCTGGCGGAAGCGTGCGCGTTCGCGATGCGGGCGCTCGGGTTCGTCAACGCGCCGGCGCTGTGGCAGCGCGTGATCGCCGACGTGCTCGAGCGCGATCCCGAAGCCGCCATCGACCCCGAGCCGTACCGCGCGAAGCGGGACCGCCTCGTCGCCGGCCTTCGCGCGGCCGGCTACGACGTGGTGGAGCCGCAGGGGACGTTCTACGTGTTCCCGCGCACCCCCATCCCGGACGACACCACCTTCGTCGAGGCGCTCGTCGAGGAAGGCATCCTGGCCGTCCCCGGCTCCGCCTTCGGTACGCCCGGCCACATGCGGCTCTCCCTCACCGTGCCGGCCGAGACCATCGACCGCGCCCTTCCGGGCTTCTCGCGCGT
>RFHH01000132.1 GCA_003696075.1 Acidobacteriota bacterium | reverse complement strand
TTCTCGGGGTGCGGGGCCGACCCGGCAACCGGCTCCCGGCGCTGCACCGGAGCAGCGGCCGGCTCGCCCCGGGGGGTCGCTTTCCGGGCCCGTTCTTGGTAAGATGACATCGATCCTCCTGACCGGGAATTCCGGGACGCGGGGTTCCCCCCAACCCACGTCCCGGTTTCCCGTGTGACCCACCGTTTCGTGGCATCCGGCCCTCCGGCGCGCCCCTCCCCCCAACGAGCGCCGGAGGGCCGCTTTTTGCCGGGGCGGCGCCCAGGGGGCGCGCGCGGTATCCTGCGCCCCGCGGCGCAGGAGGACGGTGTGGGGCACGACCCGCTCATCAGGAAGGGTTTCGGACTCCGAAAGGAAGTCGCGCCGGAGCTGGCGCGCGACTATCACTCCGACCTCGTGGCCCGCGCCCGGCTCTCCGGGGGCGAACTTCGCTTTCCGGGGCTGACCGTCCGCATCGCCAAGGAATTCGGCTTCTGCTACGGGGTGGAACGCGCGGTCGACTACGCCTACGAGACGAGGATGAAGTTCCCGGAGCGCCGGCTCTTCCTCACCAGCGAGATCATCCACAACCCGCGCGTCAACCGCCGCCTCCGCCAGATCGGGTTCGAGTTCCTCGATGGCTCCTACGGCTCCCGCCACGGGTGGGAGGACCTGACCCCGGAGGACGTCGTGCTGATCCCCGCCTTCGGGGTCACGGCCGAGGAACTCGCTCGCCTCCGCCGGATCGGATGCCTGCTCGTGGACACCACCTGCGGTTCGGTGCTCAACGTCTGGCGCCGGGTGGAGCGCTGTGCGCGGGACGGCTTCACGTGCCTCATCCACGGCAAGCACGAGCACGAGGAGACCCGGGCCACGGCGAGCCGGGCGTTGGTCCATCCAGGCGGCCGGTACCTCGTGGTGAGGGATCTCGACGAGACGGAGATCGTCGCCCGGTACATCGAGCGGGGAGGGGATCGCGATGCCTTCGCGAGGAGGTTCGCCAAGGCGATGTCCCCGGGGTTCGACCCCGATCGCGATCTCGAGCGGATCGGGATGGCGAATCAGACGACGATGCTCTCGTCGGAATCCCTGAAGGTCCAGGAGAGGATCCGGCGGGCGCTCGCGGCCCGCTACGGGGAGGAGGCGCTCGGCGAGCACTTCCGGGCCTTCGACACCATCTGCTCCGCCACGCAGGACCGGCAGGACGCGATCCGGCAGATGATGGAGCGCCCCCCGGATCTGGCGCTGATCATCGGCGGGTTCAACTCGTCGAACACGGGGCACCTGACCGAGATCTGCGGGGCGTCGTGCCCGTCCTATCACGTCGAGAGCGCGGACGACCTCCTCGACGCCCGGCGGATCCGGCACCTCCCGGTCGGCGGTCACGAACCGGTCGTCAGCCGGGGATGGCTGCCGGAGCGCCCGATCGAAATCGGGATCACGGCCGGCGCCTCCACTCCCGACCAGGAGGTCGGCCGCGTCATCGACCGGGTCGTCGCCCTGTCGGGTTGCGAGCCGGAGCCGGAATCAAGCCCCGGCCCGCTCCGCTGACAGCTCCACCGCCGCTTCGGCGCGGCTCCTGAGGCGCGCGAGCGCCTCCTCGAGACGCGAGGTCCACTCGCCGCGCTCCGACGCGTCCGGGAGTCCGGGCAGGTTGATCCGGACGTTCAGCGCCGCCGCCTCGCCGGCGGCACGGGCGCACCAAGCGGCGCTCCCGGCGTCGGAGGCCGCGGCGGCCAGGCCCGCCTCGGCCAGCTCGCGGGCGAGCGCGGCCGCCTCGGCGGCATCCTCGACGACGCCGAGCGGGACCTCGATCGCCCGTCGCGTGGCCTCGACCAGCGCGCGCTCGCGGGCCTGCCGCTGCTCGTCCGTCTTGCGCGGCAGGCGGCGGGCTGCTCGGATGCCCTCGAACGCCGCCGCATCGGCGTCGATCGCGGCGAGGAGGCGGTCCTTGATCTCCTGGGCGCGGCGGCCCCATTCGTCCAGCCGCGCCGCGTCCGCCGCTCCGGGCGAATGCGTGAGCGCCGCGACCATCGAGCACAGGGCCGCACCGAGCGCCCCCGCGAGCGCCGCGGCCGATCCCCCTCCCGGAGCGGGGCTGGACCGGGACAGCTCGTCCACGAATCCGGTCACGCTGGAGGCGCGCAACCCGGCGGAGCGAGGCCGGAGGCGGTAGTCGATGATCGCCTCGCCGGGGTCGAACGGCTTGACGTCGTCCAGTCCGAGGCTGAGCCGCGCGAGCTCCACCAGGTCGGGTTCCGGCAGGCCGGTCGGGCTTCCCTGAGCCGCCGCGTAATGGCGTCCGGCCATCAGGACCGCCTCCAGCGGAACCAGCCCGACGATCTCCGAACCGGTGACCCGGAGGCCCCTCTCCCTCGCGAGACGCCGGACGGTCTCGAAAGCGACGTGTGGCGGGGTGACGTGGTAGTCGGTGAGGTTCATCGAGACCTGGGCTCGGCCGAACTCCGGTATGTACCAGCCGACCGCGCGCACGGCCTTGAGCAGGCCGGGACGGCGCAGGCGGTTCCCCTGCTCGTCGCGAACGATCTTTCCCTCGGCGTCGCGCTGGAACCGGCCCTGCTCGCGGATGTCGAGCGCGATGTCGTGCGCCGCCTTGCGCGACGTCGTGTTGAGATCGACGTTGTACGCGATCAGGAACGGCCGGGCGCCCACGACCGTCGCCCCGGACGCGGGAACGAACCGGGCCGGGCCGTAGTCGGGAGCCCACGCCGGATCGCGGAGCTTCGCTTCCAGACCCTCGTACTCGCCCTTCCGGATCTCCGCCAACGACTTCCGCTCGGGACGGGTGGCCGCCCGCTCGTAGAGGTACACCGGGATGCCGAGCTCTTCCCCGATCCGGCGTCCCACGGCATGCGCGAGAGCGATGCAGTCGTCCATCGTCGCCCCCCCGCCGACCGGCACGAACGGCACGACGTCGACGGCGCCGATCCGGGCGTGGGCGCCCCGGTGGCGGCGCATGTCGATCAGCTCGGTCGCGCGCGCCGCGAGGCGGAACGCCGCCTCCGCCACGGAGGTTTCGTCCCCCACGAAGGTGAAGACGGTCCGGTTGGTCTCGGCCCCGGGGTCGATGTCGAGCAGCTGCACGCCCTGGACCGAGCGCACCGCGTCGGCGATCGCGTCGAGGACCTTCCGGTCGCGTCCCTCGGAGACGTTCGGCACGCACTCGATGATCTTCATAGGGGCTCCTTCGCGGCCGCGGCGACCCGCTCCACGATCTCGACCGCCGCGAGCCCTTCCTCGATCGGCACGGCCGGAGGCCGGAGGCCGCGGGCGGCCGCGGCGAAGTCGGCCAGCACCGCGGGCAGTGTCGGCTCCGGCTCGCCGATCGGGAGCGGCTCGCAGCCGGCCGGCGTGTCGAGCCAGGCGCGGCGGGCGACGTAGTCTGCCAGGATCCGGCCTGACCGTCCCACCAGCTCGATCGCACCGGACCGCCGGCCGGTGAGGACCTCCAGCGCCGCCGGCACGCCGCCGGGCTCGAGCCGCAGCGCCGCGATCACCCCCGGGGCGGCCTCCAGCGCCCGGACCGCCGCCACCTCGCAGCCCGTGAGATGGCGGATCAGGTCGGTGCCGTGAACCCCGATGTTCGCGAGGAGTCCGCCCTCGCGCGCGTCGTGGATCCAGCCGCGTCCGGCGGGAGAGTATCGCAGACCGACCGCCACCGACTGGAGGGGGCCGATCTCCGCCAGACGGGCGCGGACCGCGCGCACCGTGGCGTCGTAGCGGAGGGTTTGGGCCACCATCGCGACGATTCCGGCCCGCCGCGCGGCCGCGCAGGCGGAGCGGGCCCCGCGCGCCGAGGGAGCGAGCGGCTTTTCCACCAGGATCGGCTTGCCTGCGCCCGCCGCGAGCTCGACGGCGAGCGGATGGAGGGAGGGCGGCAGCACCGCCACGACCGCCTCGACGCCCTCGTCGGCGACCAGGCCTTCCAAGGTGTCGTGGAAGGCGAGCCCGTACCGCTCGGCGAATCGCCGCCCCTCCTCGCGGTCGCGCCGGTGGACGGCGGCGAGCGCGGCCCCGGGAACGTCCCCGGCGAGGAGGTGCCGGGCGTACCGGGCACCGTGCCGGCCGAGCCCGGCGAGCCCGACGCGGAGCGCTCTCTCGCCGGATTTCCCGCGGATGCCGCGGGGGCTGGTCGCCATGGCCTCGTCCTCCGGGTGAGCAACCGGGGAAGGGTACCGCGCGCGGAGGCCGGCGCTCAGCGGGCGTAGATCAGGCGCTGGATCCGCGCGACCGCTTCCGGCGGGGGGAGGATGAAATGGAACCCGACGCGGGCCGGCTTGCCCGGCTCGGTGCGGATGCCCATCGCCGTCAGGTCGAGCGGTGGACCGCCGTCCGGTAGCTCGATGCGCGCCCGCACCTCGCGCCCCAGCGCTCCCGCGTGCGGGAGCGCGACGAGCATGCCGCTGGCCGAGATGTTGACGAGATGGCCCCGAACCCGTGTGCCGTCGAAGGAGATCTCCACCGGACAACGGAGGGCGATCCGGGGATGGCTGCGCCGCTCCCCCGCGGCGGGGGCTCCGGGGTCGCGGCGAGAGGGCTCGGAACTCACGGGCGGTCCTCGGGCGGCGCGGCGGCGTCCGGCTCGGCGCCGACGAGCACGGGCGCGCGGCCCGGCGTCCAGCGCGCCACCGGCCGTCCGTCCGCGGCGAGCAGCAAGCCGGCCCGGAATCCGTGCCGTTCGGCCGCGGTCATCAGCCTCAGGGCCGCGATCTCCCGTTCGCTGCGGTCCATTCGCTGCCAGGCGGGATCCACCGTGGCGATCAGGAGGGCGCCGGCCGGGGTGGCGCCGGCGAGCGGCGCATAGGCCGCGAACTCGTCCACGCCCACGGCAGGAGGCGCGGGGGGCGACGGGGGGAGGACGAGCCGGACCGCGAGGAGCGCGAAGGCGGCCGCGGAGGCGAGCGCCACGATCCACAGAACCCCTCGCCTCACGGTCGGGGCCGGCTCGGCCGGGGCGGTCAACGACCGCACCGCCCGGAAGTGCTCCACGATCGCCCTGTCGGCCGGTGACGGTGCGGTGCCCGCGGCAGGCGCCTCCGCGTCCGCGAGAGCGGGCTCGGAGAGCGCGCCGCGCGGTTCGGGCCGACGGATTCGGCCGGTCGGGGGACCCTCGGTCTCCGCTGGCTGGACCGGACCGGTGAGCGGCCCCGTCGGATCGGACGCGAGGACCGGACCGGTGAGCGGCCCCGTCGGATCGGCGGGCTCCGAACCGGGCGTGGAGGCGGCCTCCTCCGGCGGGGCCGCGAACGCGGCCCGCGTTTCCAGGAGAAGTCGCCGCCACGCCGCCTGGCGGGCGCTCAGCTCACCGCCGCGCGTATGGGCGGAAAGGGTCTCGTCGATCGAGCGTTCGAGGCGCTCGTGGACGATCTCGAGGAGCCGGGCCAGCTCGGCGCCGCACCCGGTCCCTGCCCGGACCGCCGCGTGGGCGAGCGAGCAGGCCGCGTAGACCTGCCAGAAGACGGCCTGGTTCGGGTCGAGGGCGCGGCGCCCGATCGCGGCGAGGAGCTCGTCGGTCTCCGGTATCGGCCGCCAGAGGCGAGCCATGGTGGACCCACCGGTCTGGACGGCTGCCGCCTGCCTGGCCAGCTCGGCGCTCAGCCGCGCCTCGGCCTGAAGGCCCGTCGCGCTGGGCACGAGCTGGCGAGCGGCGGCGACGAGGCGGTCGTTCGGTCCGGCGGCGAGCGTGCGGTCCAGGCCCCCGGCGGCCTCCTCGGCGAGGCGGGCCAGGCGCTCGAGATTGGTCGAGCGGGCGGCGAGAGCCGAGGAGTCCGCGATCCGGATCGGGGCGGCGTCGACCGCGCGGGCCGCCTCGATGCGCAGCGCCACCGCGCGGAGCACCATCCGCTTGACCGTGCCGTCGCTCACCGCCCGGATCCGCTCCGCCAGCGTCGCGAGCGCCGCGAGCTCCTCCGGGGTGGGATCGGGCCACAGGGACGAAGAGACGGCCGCGGCGAAGCCGATGCTGCCCGCCGGCAGCTCCGCCAGCAGCCGCTCGACCTGACCGAGATCGACCCCGGTCGCGGGCGGCCGCGGTGCGGTCTCGGCGCGGCGGGCCGCCGGAGCGGAGGCGGCCTCCCGGCGCGCCTGGACCACGCCGATCGTCTCGCGCCAGAACTTCCGCGGATCACCCACCGGATGCCCCCCGCGCCGGAAGACCGGCGGCCACCGCGAGCGGCCCCGCCGGCTCGGCGCGCAGCCGCACGAGCCGGCTTCCCTCGAGCCGGTAGATCCCCTCGATCCAACTCTCCGGCTGCAGAGGGAAGCGGTCGGTGCTGGCCACGACGATCTGGATTTCTGGCCGATGCGCGTCGACGAGCAGCAGCCAGAATCCGTCCTCGTCCGAGTCGTACGCGGAAACGCGCCGCCCCCGGAGCAGGGAGAGGAGTTCCTGTGGCCGGCGCAGGTAGCCGTGCGTCGACAGCGGCTCCAGGGTGCGGAGGTTGAACCCGTCCGGCTGGTTCGCCCCCGGAGGCGGGAACGATCCCCGGTCGGAGTGGTAGGCCTCGAGGGCTTCGAACAGCACCGCCGCCGCCCGGGAGAGCCGCCGCTGGCTCCTCCACTGGGCCGCCTGTTTCGCCACCGGCAGGGCGAGGAGCACCACCGCAGCCACGACCGAGCCGACGATGACGAGCTCGGCGAGGGTCACGCCCCACTCGTTCCGGCGCCGCAAGCTCCGGACCACGGTCCCACTCCCGAGGGCGCACCCCCCGCGCCCTCCGGCAATGTCGGGCCGGGGCGCCCGCGCGGCAACCCCGCCCGGCGTCCGCCCTCTGGTACGATGCGGCGCCGATGAACGCCGTGTTCCTGTTCCTCGTCGCCGGTGCCGTTCTGGTGGGGCTCGCCACCGGGCGGTGGGACGCCCTCACGTCGGCGATGCTCGACGCGGCCCGCAGCGCGGTCGACGTTGCGCTCGGACTGGTCGGGGCGATGGCCCTGTTCCTGGGGGTCGTGGAGGTGGTCCGCCGGGCCGGCTTGATGGACGCCCTCGCCCGGGCGGTGCGTCCCGTGTTCCGCCTCCTCTTCCCGGACGTGCCGGCGGGCCATCCGGCGCTCGGCATGATGACGCTGAACATCGCCGCCAACATGCTCGGGCTGGGAAACGCGGCGACGCCGTTCGGAGTGGAGGCGATGCGCCAGCTCGACCGGCTCAACGGAGACAAGGGGACGGCGACCGACGCGATGTGTCTGTTTCTGGCGATCAACACCTCCGGCGTCTCCTTGCTCGCGACCGGCGTCGTCGCCCTGCGCCACTCGCTGGGGTCCCGGGATCCGGCGGGAATCCTGGTGACGTCGTTCCTGGCAACGTCGCTCTCGACGGCGGCCGCCATCGCGGCCGCGCTGGCGCTGGCGAGGCTCCCGCCGTTCCGGCGGAGCCGGCCGCGCCCCGCCGCCGACCCGTCCCCTGCGCCTCCGGAGCCGCCGCCGGAGGCCGCCGGAAGAAAGCGGTTCCGGCCCGCACGCGCGGCGGCGGCGCTCCTGTTCGCCCTGGCGCTCGCGGCGGCCGCGGTCCGCGGGGGGCTCCTCGCGGCGAACGAGCAGGGAACCGGTCCCGCACTCCGGGGTCTGCTGTCCCAGGCGCTCTTGCCGCTCCTGGTCACGGCGGGGCTGCTGTACGGGTGGAGCCGGGGCGTGGACGTCTACGCCGCGCTGACCGAGGGGGCGAAGGAGGGATTCCGGATCGCCGTCATGATCATTCCCTACCTGGTGGCCATCCTGGTCGCCGTCGGGATGTTCCGCGCTTCCGGCGCGCTCGACGCCATCGTCGCGTGGCTCGCGCCGCTGACCCGGCCGCTGGGCTTTCCGGCCGAGGCGCTGCCCATGGCACTGGTGCGCCCCCTTTCCGGCTCGGGTGCGCTCGGCGTGATGACGGAGATCATGAAGACCCACGGCCCGGATTCGTTCATCGGCTACCTGGTGTCGACGATCAACGGGAGCACGGAAACGACCTTCTACGTGCTGGCGGTCTACGGGGGAGCGGTGGGACTCAAACGTGCCCGGCACGCGCTCCCGGCGTGCCTCGTCGGCGACCTGTTCGGGGTGATCGGCGCGACGGCCGCGTGCCACCTGTTCTTCGGCTGAGAGGAGGCGGACGGCGAACCTATATTCGGTCGCGCGGGTCCGCGCCGTGCGCGGTCCCGGGACGGCCCGCCATGGTTCGACTCCGCCCGATCTGGATCCTGTGCGCTCTCGCCTCGCTCCCCGCCTCGACGGGGGCGCCCGCGGAAAGGGCCCTCCAGGAGCTGGCGGCCCGCGTGCGCCCGTCGGTCGTCGAGATCATCGGAACGGTGGAGGAGACGGGGGACACCTCCTACGGCACCGGTTTCGTCGTCCGCGAGCCGGGGCTCGTTCTGACGAACGCCCACGTGGTGGCGGGTGTGGCCCGGCCGATGGTCCGGACGCTCGACGGGGCGCTGCTCGCCTCCGTGGAGGTGATCGAGGCCCGCGAGGACGTGGACCTGGCGCTGCTACGCGTCACCGGCTGGCGCGCGGAGCCCCTGCCGCTCCGCCCCGGCGGCATTCCCCCCGTCGGGACGCGAGTGGTGGCCGTGGGACATCCGCGCGGCTACGAGTTCACGGTCTCGGACGGGATCGTCTCGGCGCGACGCCGGCTCGAGGAGGGCGGAATCGAACTGATCCAGACGACGGCGCCGATCTCCCCCGGCAGCTCCGGCGGCCCGCTCCTGGACCTCGAAGGCCGCGTCGTCGGCGTCTGCTCGCTGACGCTCTCCGAGGGACAGAACATCAACTTCGCCGTGCCCGCCGCTCAGGTGGGCCCGTTCGTCGAGGCCGCGCTGCGGCTCGAGGCCGCCCTTCGGGGGGAGGATCCGGAGCGCCTGGCGCCGGCGGAACTCGCGCGGCTGGTGCGCGCGCGCCGGGAAGGGGGCGACCTGGTGAGGGCGGCCGAGCTCGCCGCCCGCGCGCTCGCGCGCCATCCGCGTCATCTCGGAATTCTCGAGGAGGCGGCGGAGGTGGCTTGGTCCCGGGGACGTTACGACGAGGTGCGCGATCTCCTGGGGCAGATGCGCCGGATCGCCCCGGACTACCCTCCGGCTCTCGAGATCGAAGCCGCCTGGTTGGCGCAGGCCGGGGAGCTCGAGCGCGCCGTGGCCGCCGCCGAAAAGGCCCTCTCGCTCGGACTGTCGGGGGAGCGCGCTGCGGACGCCCACGCCGTCCTCGGGGAATGCCTCGGACGTCTCGGACGAAGCGAAGAGGCCCTCGAGCACATGGAGCGGGCGCTGGCGAGCGACCGGATCGCCTCGATGCCCGACTACCGGGTCCTCCACGCCTTCCTCCTCCAGGCGGCCGGGCGGGACGACGAAGCGGACCGCGAGGCCGTGGCCGCCCTCGACCTTTCCGGATGGGATCCTCTCGTCTCGGCGGCCCTGCGGGAGCGCGGCCTGCCGCGGCTCGCCGAGGTCGTTTCCCACCGCGCCGTCCGCGAGGGGGGACGCCGCCTCGTGCGGGGCGTCGTGAGGAACCGGGGACCGGTACCGCTGGTCAAGCTGGTGGTGAGCGCCGAGGGGCTCGATGCAGCCGGGCGACTGGTGGCCACGGGGAGCGGGACGGTGACGCCGGAGCGCCTCGTACCCGGCCAGGCCGGGGCCTTCGAGATCGAACTCGCGGGAGACACCGACGCGGCGGCGACGGTGCGGGTGAGGATCGTCGATTACCAGGAGCCGGAGCTGCCGAAGCCGTGGTAGCCTGCCGGACCGCGCGACGCGCGGCCGCCGGACGATGCCCCACCTCCCGACGAGCGACCGTCCCCAGACCCTTCGCCTCGTCTACGAGGCGCTGCGGTTCGGTTTCGTCGATCCCTGCGCGGCGCTGCTCACCGCTCCGCGGCGCGTCCCGATGCACCGCAAGATCACCTATTCCTGGGCGACGCGGATGGTCCGCCGGTACGACGTCCGGCTGCACCCGATCCCCGGAGCGCCCCAGTGCCGGGGGCGGACCCTCTACTTCTGCCCTCATCGCAGCGTGGCCGATTTCTTCGTTCACAAGGTCGTCACCGACGGCCGCGCGGCGACCTTGTCGCGCATGCTCGTCGCCGGGCTCTTTCCGATGGTCTGGCTGGTCACGCGGCTCGACCGCTCGACCTGGTTCTTCGTCCGGGGCCGCCGCAAGACGAAGGCGTCTTTCTTCGCCTGGCTCGACCGCGAGTTCGAGCGCAGCCCGCTGGAAGGGCTCATCGTGTACCCGGAGGGGCACCGGCACCACGGTCGCGAGCCGCTGCCCCTGCGCGCCGGCATGATCCGCTACGCGTTCGAGCGCGGACTTCCCATCCAGGTCGTCATGACCGCGAACACGGAGCTGGTGATCGACGAGCGGCGCCGCCGCTTCCGCCGCGGCGTGACCGTCCCGTACCGCTTCTACCCGCCGATTCGCCCCGAACCGGGGGAGAGCGCCGGGTCGTTCCGTGGCCGGGTGTCGGACTGCTTCCGGCGCGCTTTCGCCGAGATCGTCGCCGGCGGAGCCTGAGCGGCCTCAGCGCTCGAAGATCTCGGTCACCGGAACGATGCGGATCCGGTCGCGCGGGATCTTCAGCGGGTAGGTGGCGATCTCCTCGTCTTCGGCCAGGATCTCCGGCGGCTTCGGTGCCGCGTAGCTGATCGGGCTGGGGGCGTCGGACGCCAGCGCCTCCGCGAGCCGCTCCGCGTCCCCGGTCACGATGGCGATGTCCAGGTTGCGGTACTGGAGATGCCGCCGGATCGCGGCGTTGACCTCCTCCAGCGTCAGGTCGGCCAGGCGGCGCCTGAAGTTCTCCAGGTGGCTTCCTTCGATTCCGTAGAAGCGGTCGTCGATGGCGTAACCCAGCCGGGCCGCCGTCGTGTCGGCGAAGTGGAGCACGTACTTGCTGAGGAAAGACCGCGTCAGCTCGAACTGCTCCTCCGTGAGGCCGTGGTCGACGAGATGAGCCAGCTCCCGGACGGCGGCCCGCAGCGCGAAGTGCGCCTGCTCGTTGGGCAAGGTGCGGATCCAGACCTCGAAGAGCTGCTGCCGCCGGCCCACGTTCGTCGGGGGCATCGTTCGCTGGCCCCCCTCGGGGAAGGCCTCGATGTAGGAGTAGTCGCCGTAGTTGAGGCCGCGCGCCTCCCGGATCACCTGGTAGAGGTGGCTCGAAGAGTTGCGGTGCTCGCCGAGCCAGGAGTTGGCCACCCACAGGGCGTAGAAATCGGGATCGCCCCGCCGGACGTCGATGGGGAAGCCGAAGCTGATCGAAGCGTCGGCTCCGGGCTTGCTGACGAGGAGGACCCGCCGGCCCTCCAGGGGCCGGGGTTCCGGTGCCGGCCGCGCCGCCGGCCGGCCGGCCGGAAGGGATGCCCGGGCTTCGCGAAGGCGCTCGACGACCGCGTCGTCGTACCCGCCGCCGACGCCGATGACGAGGTTGTCTCGGGTGAAGTGCTCGGCGTAGAACCGCTTCACGTCGTCCAAGGAGATGGCCTCGAGGCCGGCGACGGTGCCCTGGACCGGGTGCGCGTATCCGGTTCCTTCGAAGACGTCCAGCCAGAGGGCCGCCTTTCCCAGTTCCTCGTCCGACGCGTAGCGGAGAGTGTTGCGGACGTAGTTGAGAGCGTCGCTGCGCACCCGCTCGAAGTCGTCCTCCCGGAACGCGGGGCGCAGGAAGGCGTCCACCAGGAGGGGGAGGTACTCGTCCAGCTTGTCCCGGTGCACGCGGCCGGTGAGCGTCGTCATCTCCTTGTCGACGCGCACGTCGTAGCTGGCGGCCAGGGGATACAGCTTCTCGAGGATCTCCTCGTAGCTGTTGTTGGCGGTCGCGCCTTGCGCCAGCAGCTGTCCGGTCACGTACGCGAGCCCTTCCTTGCCCGGCGGATCGTCCAGCGAACCGACCGCGAACCACAGGTCGAAGGAGACGGTCGGATCCTCAGGAACCGGAAGCAGCACCATGTCGTCCATCCGCTCCGATCCTCCGCAGCCCGCCGCCACCAGCAAGGAGAGGACGACGAGCGGGCACGCCGGTCGCCTGATCATTCGCTCTTCCCCCGCAGGACCGCGACGGTCCGCCGTTGCGGCGTCAGCCGGAGGGCCGCCTGCCGGACGTCCTCCCGCGTCACCTGTTCGAGCGTTGTGTAGTAGGTTTCCACCGCCTCGATTCCGCCGGTCACGGCCACGATCCGCGCCAGGGAAGCCGCCACGTGGTCGGGCGTGTCCAGCCCCATCAGAAAGCGGTACCGGAGCCTCGACTTGAGGTCGGCGAGCCGCTTCTCCGAAACCAGCTCCTTCTGGAAGCGGGCAATCGTGCTGTCGATGCGTTCCAGCACGGCGTCGACCTTCTCCGGGTCCTTCACTCGGGAGATGATGTCGATCAGTCCTGGATCGCGGTTGACGTTGACTTCGGCCTCGATGAACTCGACCCATTGCTTGTCCAAGACCAGTTCCTTGTGCAGATCGCTGGTCTCGCCGAACGCAAGGGATGCGAGGAGATCGGAGGCGACCCAGTTGCGGTCGTCCGGGCGGAATCGGTCGTTCTTGTAGGCGATCCAGATGATCGGGAGGGAGCGGCCTTGATAGGGGACGTCGATCCGCCGCTCCCGCGTCTGCTCCGGCTCGGGCGGGATCTCGGGGGGCACGTAACCCGGTTTCCAATCGCCGTAGTAGCGGCGGGCGAGTTCGACCACGCGATCCGGTTCGATGTCGCCGGCGATCAGCAGCACGACGTTGTCCGGGCGGTAGTAGCGCTCGAAGAACCGCCGCGAGTAGTCGTACATCGTCGGCATCGCCTTGATGTCCTCGACGAATCCCATCGTCGTGTGGCCATACGTATGGCGATCGAACGCGGTTTCGCGCACCGCCTCGTAGATGGAGAAGAAAGGACTCATCTTGCTCTTGCGGTACTCGCCGTAGACAGCGCCAGCCTCGGTCTTGAAGGCGGATTCGTCGTACGACAGATGCTGGAAGCGGTCCGCCTCCAGCTCCATCACCGTCTCCAGATCCTCCTTCGCGATTCCGAGATGGTAGGCGGTGAGATCGTCGGTGGTGTAGGCATTGGCGTCGGCGCCCATCCTGGTGATGAGGCGGTTGTACTCGTCGGCGGGGTGGCGCTCCGTTCCGCGGAACATCATGTGCTCGAAGAAATGAGCGAAACCGGTGTGCCCGGGCTCGTACTCGTCGCGGGATCCGGTGCGAACGATCGACCAGTAGGCCACGAGCCCTTCCGACGGCATCGGGATGAGGATGAGCTGGAGGCCGTTGTCGAGCGTCTCGACGCGCACGGGATAGGGGAAAACCTTGCCGGCCGGATCCCCGGCGAGGGCGACTCCGGCGCCGGCGACCCCGAGGACGCACAGCACGGCGAGCACGATCTTGATCATCGGTCCTCCCGCAGCGCGGCCGCCGGGCGTCGGACGCCCGGGCGCGCGGCCCGCCATGGTACCCGAGCCCGCGGGGCGGCGTCACCCTCGGGGTGCCGGGGTCAGCGGGAGTTATCCTGGCCGTCGACAGCCGCGCGGCGCTGCTCGCGGGCACGGCGCCGCGCCGCGAGGAGCTGTTCGGCCTGGTCGAGCGCGGCGATGGCGCGTTGGATCACGGGATTGTGCTGGAGAAGAACGCGGTCGCGCGCCTCGATGCCGGAAGACACGAGGGTCAGCTCCGCCCGAAGCTGGAGGAGCAGCTCGTCCCGGTGCGCTTCGAGCTCGTCCTGCGCGATGTCCGGGTACTCGGCCGCGACGAAATCCCGGAAATCGGTGAGCAACCGGTCCGGATCGGCGGCGTACGCCTCCCGCGTGTCGTCCGGCAGCGGGTTGACGAACCGTGAGAAGGCGGACAGGCGCATCAGCTTCAGGACGGCCTCCGGCTCGGAGGGAGGTTCGGTGACGATGTCCGGTAGGATCCCGCCGCCGCCGTAGATCACCCTTCCGGTCGGCGTGCGGAACTCCGGCGCGCCCGGCTCCGGCCGCTGTTCCCGGTCGGCCCGCCGCGGTTCGAAGAAGTACTCCTCCTCGCTCGCGTAGGGCCGCTGGATGGTGCGGCCCAGGGGGCTGTAGTACTTCTGCGTCGTCAGGGCCAAGGCCGTCCCCTCGCTCAGCGGGTAGACCGACTGGACGAGCCCCTTCCCGAAGGTCCGCTGGCCGACGAGGATCGCCCGGTCGTGATCCTGGAGAGCGCCCGCGACGATCTCCGAGGCGCTCGCGGAGCCGGCGTCGACGACGACGACCATCGGCCAGTCGACGCGCGGCACGTCCCGCATGGCGAGGTAGTCCTGGCGCGATCCGGGCAGGCGGCCCTCGGTGTACACGACCAGCTCGTCGGGCTCCAGGAAACGGCTCGCCGTGCCCACCGCCTGCTCGAGCAGTCCTCCCGGATTGTTGCTGAGGTCGAGCACGAGGCGGGTGGCACCCTCGTCACGGAGGCGGGCGAGGGCGCGGTCGAGCTCGGAGCTGGTGGTCTCGGTGAAGTTGGCGATGTGCACGTAGGCCACGCCGGGACGGATCATGAAGGCCTGGTTGACCGCCGGCGTCCGGACCGCGTCCCTGGTGATCGTGAACCGGAGCGGCTCGTCGATCCCCGGCCGGTCCACCGTGATCGTCACGTCGGTTCCGCGGGGACCGCGGAGGTACTTGACCGCTTCCTGGACCGTGAGGCCCAAGGTGTCCACGTCCACGCCCGCCCGCTCGTCCCTGATGTGGGTGATCACGTCGCCGGCTCGGACGCCCAGGCGCGCAGCGGGCGTGTTCGCGATCGGTGAAATGACGCGAAGGGGCTGGTACCGTCCCCGCTTGCTGATCACGATCCCGAGACCGAAGAAGCTCCCCCTCTGCTCCTCCCGCATCTCTCGGTAGGCCTCGTCGTCGAGAAAGTTCGAATGCGGGTCGAGCGTGTTCAGCATCCCGTGGATGCTCGCGTAGATGACCTTCTTCGGATCGGCCTCGGGCACGTGCCGCGTCTCGATGAGCGACAGGATCTCGGCGTAGGTCGCCATCTGGCGGCCGGTCGCGCCCCCGGCGGACGCGACGATGCCCCCGACGAGCAGGGCCGCGGCGACAGCGGGCAGAAGACGCGGAAGAGATCGCAGCGAGCGCATGGGGCGAGTATACGGGCCGCCGGAGCGGGGCGACAAGGAAAAGGCCGCCGCCCCGAGCGCGCCAGCGGGTCCGCACGGCGGCGCCCGCGGATCCGTGCGAGGCGCTTCGCGGCGGCAGCCGGCGCGCCGCACCGAGTCGCCGGGCGATTCCGATCCGAAGCTCGGCGCGCCCCCACGGTCGTCCCGCGCGGCGGTCCGGTCTCCCGCCTTCGGCGGGCGGTCCCCGAGGCGGCGGGGAGAGGCTCGCCGATCGGCGTCTGGACCCGCCGCGCCCGGCCGGGGACTAGAATGCGCGCGTCATGAACAACCTCGGCGGTCCCGAGTTCGTCTTCCTGGTGCTTCTGGCGTTGCTGGTGTTCGGCCCGCGCCGGCTGCCCCGCATCAGCCGGCAGCTCGGCGCGTTCGTGGGCGAGCTGCGGCGCGCCTGGCGGCAGGCCCAAGAGGCGATCGAACGCGAGGCGGAGTTCGACGAGCTGCGCCGGACGACGCGCGAGGTGGAGGCCCTCCGCGGCGAGGCGCGCCGGCTGGCGCGGACGTGGGCCGACCGGGCGCTCGAGGCGGAAGGCCCGGCGCCGGCGGGTCCACCCGCCCAGAAGGGCGGGGAAACGGAGGGGAAGGGAGGACCGGCGGCATGACGGCGCCGCGCCCTGCGGAGCCGCACGAGCGCAGCGGCCCGGGCGGGCCGCGCATGAGCTTCCTCGAACATCTCGACGAGCTGCGGCGGCGCCTCACCTGGGCGTTCGCCGGCGTGATCGTCGGCGTGCTCGCCTGCTGGGCGGAGGCGGACCGGATCCTGGCGTTCCTGCTCGATCCGATCGAGCGCTCGATGGGCCCGCTGGCGGTGATCCGTCCGGCCGAGGCCTTCATGAACAAGATCAAGGCCGCCTTCGTCGGCGGCCTGTTCGTCGGCCTGCCGTGGGTCTTCTATCAGCTGTGGCGGTTCGTCTCGCCCGGGCTCTATCCGAGGGAGCGCCGGTGGGTGATTCCCTTCGTGGCGGCGGGGTCGGTGTTGTTCCTGGCGGGTGCGGCCTTCTGCTACGCGGTGGCGATGCCTGCGGCGGTCGGGTTCCTCGCGTCCCAGGGGGCCCGCTTCCGGTCGAGCGTGACGGTCGACTCGGCCTTTTCGTTCGCCACGAAGATGATCTTCGGCCTCGGTCTCGTGTTCGAGCTGCCTCTCGCCGCTTTCCTGCTGGCCCGGCTGGGGCTGGTCACGCCGAGGTGGATGTGGCGCAAGCTCGATATCGCGGTGTTCGTCTGCTTCCTGGCGGCCGCCGTGCTGACGCCGACCCCGGACGTGATGACGATGACGATCTTCGCGCTGCCGATGATCGCCCTCTATCTGCTGAGCATCGCGGTCGCCTTCTTCGCCGCCCCGCGGCGCGGCCGGCGGGATCGGAGCGAGTGACGCCCGGGTCCAGCCCGAACGGCTGGGTGGACCTCGCGCTTCCGCGGGGCTGCGCCCGGTTCGACGAGCGCTGGGCCGACCAGTTGCTGGCGGCGGGACTCGACGCGCCCGAGACCTTGCTCCGCCCGCGGCCGGAAGGGCCGGGCACCGGCCGCGGCCCCCGGGCCATGGTGGACTTGCCGGGCGGCGGGCGGGTGTTCGTCAAGCAGGCGTTGCGGGGGGGACTGCCGGCGCGGATCACCCGCGACCGGCATCTGTGGCGCCGCCGCTTCCTCCGGGACCTCGACCGGGCGCGGCGAGCGGCCGCTTGCGGGTGTCCCGTCGTCCCGTGGCTCGGCGCCGTGTTCGAGCGCGCGCGGCCGGGCTGGCGCGTCTTCCTGATCGCGCCGTGGATCGAAGGTGGAATCGACCTCGCCCGCCTCATGGGCCGCACGCGCGATCCCCGGGAGGCCGAGGCGATCTGGCGGGCCGCGCTCGACGCGGTGGGAGCGATGCATCGCGGCGGGATGTATCACCGCGACCTGAATCTCGGAAACCTGGTGGCGCGCCGGAGCGCCTCGGGATGGGAGGTCGTGGTCGTCGACCTCGATCGGCCGCGCCTGTACGCCGGTCCGGTCCCGCGCCGCCGCCGCCGCCGCGCGCTCGCGCGCCTGGCGCGGTCGTGGCGCCGCCTGTTCGGAGACGTCCCGCCGCCCGGCGGCCTTCCGCTCGAGGACCGGGCCGGGCGGCACGGCGCGGCCTTTTGCGCACCTTGACGAACGGCATCCGATCGCGGCGGACGCCGTGGCATTCCGGCCGGAATCGCGACGCGTTGTCCCGTTCCCGCCGGGGAACCCATATTGCGGCATGCGGGGGCGGACGCGCACCACATTCGGCGGGAAGGACGGCGTGCAGAAAGAGGCGGCGCTCGCAACGCTCCGGGAAGAGGGCGCGAAGAGGATCCGGGTCGCGGTCCGCGCGGGGGAGGCCTTGCGGCGCCGAGCCCGCCAGGCGGCGGCGCTGATCGAGGCGGATCTGACCTCCGCCGAGGCCGACGACGCCGACGCCCTCGTCGTCGATTTTTCCGGAGACTCGCCGGACGCGGCTGCCCGCCGCCTCGGTACGCTTCGCGGCGGAGCCGCCGCCGTCGTCGCGTGCGCGCCGGCTCGCGCCGCCCGCCTTCGGGAGGCGATTTGCCGCGCCGGAGCGGACGACCTCGTCACTCCCGGCGTCTCGGCACGCGAGCTGGCCCAGCGGATCCGGCGCGCCGTGAGGGCGCGGCGCCTCGAGAAGGCGCTCGCTGCCCGGGAGCAGGAAGTGGAGCTGATCGCCTCCCTCGCGGGCCGGCTGGCGCGCTCGGGCGACACCCGCGAGCTGTTCGAGGAGGCGCTCGCGGGGATGGGGCGATCTCTCGGCTTGGGCGAGGCGGCGCTCCTGGTGCTCTCGTCGCCCTGGCGGGTGGAAAGCGCCGCGCCCGAGGCGGTCTTCTGGACGCGGGAGAAGGGCCTCCGGCGGGAGCGGGAAGTTCCCCTCTCGCCGCCGGACTGGGAGGCGCTGCGACGCGGATCCTCCGTGGCCGATCCGCGCGCGGGCATCGTGACGCTACCGCTGTTCGCCCGGGGGCAGGCGCTGGCGGTGATGCGGGTGCGCGGGCGGGACGGACGTCTGCCGGCGGGAGCCGCGCGCCGCGCCATCGCTCGCGTCGCCGGGCTGCTCGCGGGAGCGATCGAGAACGCGGAGCGGCTCGCCTCCCTCATGGGCCGATCGCGAAGCCTCGAGGCGCTGGTGCGGGAAAGGACGCGGGAGGCCGAACAGCAGAAGCGGCTGTTCCAGGCCGTGATCGATGCGCTGCCGGTGTCGCTGCACGCGATCGACCGGTCGTTCAGGGTCGTCGTCTGGAACCTCGTCCGCGAGGAAGGACCGTTCGGCCGGCCGCGCGGGGAGGTGCTCGGCCGGAACCTCTTCAGCGTCATCGGCGACGACCCCGCCCTCAAGCGCGAGTACGAGCGGGTGTTCGCCACCGGCCAGCCCACGGAGAGCGAAGTCCGGTCGCGCAGCGGCGATCCGCCGCGGCTCTTCCGGGTCGAGAAGATCCCGATGCGCCTCGACCGCAGCGGCGAGGTCACTCACGTGATCACCATCGGCCGCGACGTGACGGAGCAGCGGGCGCTGGAGCGCTCGATGGCGCGGGCGGAGAAGATGGCCGCGGTGGGGCGACTCGCGGCGGGGATCGCCCACGAGATCAACAACCCGCTCGCGACCATCGCCAGCTGCGCCGAGGCGATGCGGAACCGGCTGGCCGTGCCGGTCGGCGACGAGGAGAGGGAGGAGATCCGTGCCGATGCGGAGGTGATCGAGGAGGAGGCCTACCGGTGCAAGAGCATTCTCGGCAGTCTCCTCGACTTCTCTCGCAGCGCTCCGGACGAGAAGGGGCCGTGCGACCTGTTGGAGGTGGCGAGGAAGACGGTCCGCCTCCTCCGCCACAATCCCCGCCTGGGGGGATTCCCGATCGAGATCGACGCGGCGCCGGACGTTCCGCCGGTGCTGGCGAACGAGTCCCAGCTCGTCCAGGTGCTGATGGCGCTCCTGCTGAACGCGGCGGACGCGTCGGCACCGGGAACGCCGATCCGGGTCGTCGCGCGCCCCGGCGCCGGCGATTCGGCGATTCTCTCGGTGATCGACCGCGGGCCCGGCATCCCGCCGGAGCTCCGGGAGCGGATCTTCGAGCCGTTCTTCACCACGAAGCCGCCCGGTCAGGGCACCGGCCTCGGACTGGCGGTCGCCTACGGGATCGTGCGCGCGCACGGCGGGCGCCTCGAACTCGCTCCGGCTTCGGGGCGCGGCGCGCGGTTCGACGTCGTTCTGCCGGCGATGAAGCCGGCGGGTGCGGAGGTTCACGCATGAGTGGAGACGGGGGAGGAAAGCGCGCCGCCGCGGCGGGTGCGCCGATCCGCGTCCTCCTCGCGGACGACGAGGCGCCGCTGCGCCGCATCCTGTGCCGCGAGCTGCAGCGGAAGGGGCACCGCGTCGTTCCCGCGGAGGATGGCGCTCGGGCCCGCAAGCTGTTGGACGAACAGGAGTTCGACGTTGCCGTCCTCGACGTGCGGATGCCGGGCCTCGACGGCATCGAGCTCCTCAAATCGCTCGAGGGCGACGCCACCGCGCCCGCCGTCATCCTGCTCACGGGCAATGCCACGGTCGAGCTGGCGGTCGAAGCGATGAAGCACGGTGCCTACGACTTCGTCACGAAGCCGTGCCGGATCGACGTGCTCGATGCGCTGATCCGCGGAGCGGCGCGCAACAGCGGGCTGGCGAAGGAAAACGATCGGCTGCGCCGCCGCGAGCAGCACCGGGAGATGCCGCCGCTCGCCGCGGGGTGGAACTCCGCCGCGATGCGCCCCGTGCTTCGCCTGATCGACCGGCTGGCGCCCTCAGGCCTGCCGGTCCTGATCCTGGGCGAATCGGGCGTCGGCAAGGAACTCGTGGCGCGGGAGATCCACCGGCGGAGCGAGCGCGGGGACGGCCCCTTCGTCGACCTCAACTGCGCGGCGATTCCGGAGAATCTGCTCGAGAGCGAGCTGTTCGGGCACGAGAAGGGGGCGTTCACCGGCGCGGGCAGCTCGCGCGCCGGCCTTCTCGAGGCGGCCGACGGCGGGACGCTGTTCATGGACGAGGTGGGCGAGCTTCCCGCCGGCCTGCAGGTGAAGCTGCTCCGCGTGCTGGAGACGATGAGCTTCTTCCGCGTGGGCGGCCGCAAGAAGGTCGACGTGGACGTTCGCCTGGTCGCGGCGACGAATCGGGACCTGGCCGCGGAGGCCCAGCGCGGAGCCTTTCGCGCCGACCTCTACTACCGGATCAACGCGGGAACGATCCACGTGCCGCCGCTGCGGGAGCGGGTCGAGGAGATCCGTCCGCTCGCCAAGGCGTTCCTGGCGCAGGTCCGGCCCGGCCTCGAGCTTCCGGAGGAGGTGCTGGCGCGCCTCGAGGCGTACAGCTGGCCCGGCAACGTCCGCGAGCTGCGCAACGTGATCGAGCGGGCGGCGCTGCTCGCCCGCGACGGCCGCATCGGGCTCGAGGACCTGCCCAGGGAGATCATCGATCCGCGGCCCGCCGCTCCGGGTGCGTCTCCCGCGCTCCCCGCCGGGGAGGGGCGCTCGACGCTCCCCCCGAACGCATCGCTGCAGGAGATCGAGCGCCAGCGGATTCTCGAGGTGCTCGAGAGAACGCGGTGGCACCGCGGGCGCGCGGCGCAGATCCTGGGGATCTCGGTCCGCACCCTCTACCGGAAGATCAAGGCCTACGAACTCGACCGCGAGCCGGCCGGCGCGCGGTGACGGCGTCGGGCCTCAGGAGCCTTCGAGGCGCCTGAGCTTCGCCCGGGCGGCCGCGGCGTGGTCGCCGCCGGACTCGGCGACCTCCCGGAGGAGCCGGCGCGCCTCGCGCTTCTTCCCCGCCTGGAGGGCGGCCAGCGCCAGCTCGTAGGGCTCCTCGCGGCCGCCCGCCGCCGCCTTCCGGTACGCGTCGTACGCCTCCTCCCCGCGCCCGAGCGCGTAGAGGACGCGCGCCCGGTCGAGCCACAGCTCGGCCGGGGTGTACGCGGACTCCGGAGGTTGCGGCCGGGCCAGGAGCTCGAGAGCCCGGTCGATCTCCTCGAGGGCGAGGTCGAACAGCATCGCCTCCCGGTGGGCGGACGAAAGGAAGACCCAGCCCTCGACGAGGGAGGCGTCGGTGGCGATCGCCGCGTCGGCTTCCGTCACCGCGGGAAGCAGGTGGCCGGCATCGGCGAAGAGCCGGGCCGCCCGCAGGCGCATCACCGGCGTCGGCTCGGCGCCGCCCTTCGCGATCGCCAGGTAGTGTGCGGCGATCGCCTTCGCCGCCGGGTCGGCGGCCTCGCCCGCTTTCTTCAGCCGCTCGTCGACCTCGCGCCAGATCGGCCCCGCGGGGACGATCCTCCCG
>RFHH01000131.1 GCA_003696075.1 Acidobacteriota bacterium | reverse complement strand
CGTCGGCAGCGGTGCCCGGATCTACGCGGGAGCCGTTCTGGGGGCGCCCGGGTTCGGCCACGCTCAGGACGAAAACGGCGCGGCCGTGCGGGTGCCGCATCTCGGCGGTGTCGTCGTCGAGGAGGGGGCCGAGGTCGGCGCCAACACGACCGTGGACCGGGCGACGTTCGGCGAGACGGTCGTCGGCCCGCGCGCCCGGCTGGACAATCTGGTCCAGATCGGGCACAACGCGCGTGTGGGCGCTGATGCGATGGTCGCGGCGCAGTCCGGGCTGTCGGGCAGCAGCGAACTCGGGGCCCGGGCGCGCATGGGCGGCCAGTCGGGCGTGGCGGATCATCTCCGGGTCGGGGACGGGGCGGCGGTGGCGGCCAAGAGCGCGGTCTTCTCCGACGTGCCGGAGGGTGCCGTGGTCGCCGGAATCCCCGCCCGGCCGATCGCCCTCTGGCGCCGCCTCGTCGCGATCGAGGGCCGGCTGCCGCGGTTGTGGGGCCGGCTGATCCGGGGAGCGGGAGACGGCGGCCGGCCGGGATCGGGCGGGACGTCCGGAAGGGCCCATGGGGGCGAGGGGGACGACGATTGAGTGACGAGCTGAACATCCGGCAGATCCAGCAACTGCTGCCGCACCGCTACCCGTTCCTGCTGGTGGATCGCGTGCTCGAGCGCGAGCACCGGAAACGGATCGTGTGCCAGAAGTGCGTTTCGGTGAACGAGCCGTTCTTCGCCGGCCACTTTCCCGGGACGCCGCTGATGCCGGGCGTTCTGATCATCGAAGCCCTGGCGCAGGCGGCGGGCGTGTTGATCCTGGGAGACCCGGACTTCCCCGCCGGCGACAAGCTGGTGCTGTTCACCGGAATCGACGACTGCCGGTTCCGGCGGCCGGTGGTTCCGGGCGACGTGCTCCGGCTCGAAGTGGAGGTGCTGCACCTGCGGCCGCGGGCGGCGAAGATGAGGGGGCGCGCGACGGTCGATGGCGAGATCGCGGCGGAGGCGACCCTGCTGTCCGCGCTCGCGGATCGGAGCGGGATGCCGTGATCTCCTGGGTGGAAGGCGTGGATCCGCGCGCGGTCGTCCACGAGGCGGCCACGGTCCACCCGACCGCCTCGATCGGCCCTTTCGCGGTGGTCGGTCCGGAGGTGGAGATCGGACCGCGCTGCCGGATCGGCCCCCACGTGGTTCTGGACGGGAAGGTGACGATCGGCGCGGACAACGTCTTCTATCCGTTCACGACGGTCGGGTTCCCGCCGCAGGATCTCAAGTACGCCGGCGAGGCGACGTCGGTGGTCATCGGCGATCGCAACGTGTTCCGGGAGAACTGCCAGGTGCACCGCGGCACGCGCGGAGGCGGCGGTGTCACCCGGATCGGCAATGACGGCTACTTCATGGTGGCGTCCCACATCGCGCACGACTGCACGATCGGCGATCACGTCCTGTTCGCGAACGCCGCGACGCTGGCCGGGCACGTGGAGGTGGGGGACCACGCCACGATCGGAGCCTACTCCGGGGTTCACCAGTTCTGCCGGGTCGGGCCCTATGCCTACATCGGCGGCTATTCGGTCGTGACGCGCGACGCGCTGCCCTTCTGTCTGACCGTGGGAAACCGGGCCCACTGCTACGGCGTGAACCGGATCGGCCTCCGCCGCCAGGGTTTCGCGCCGGAGACGATCGCCCGCATCGAGCGCGCGGTGCTCGGGCTGTTTCGCCGCGATCGCTCGCGGGCGGAGTCCATGGCGGCGGTGGAGGCGGAGCTCGGCGAGGTACCGGAGGTGCGCCTCCTGCTCGACTTCGTGCGCGGATCGCGGCGCGGCGTGGTGCCGATCCGGCCGGCGGCGGCGGACTGATGCCGGGTCCGCTCGCCGCGGGGGTCGTCGGGGTCGGCCATCTCGGCCAGCATCACGCGCGGCTCTACGCTTCGCTGCGCGGCGTCCGCCTCGCGGGCGTCGTCGACACCGATCCGAACCGGGCGCAGGAGGTCGCTTCGCGCTATGGCGCGCGCGTCTTCGCGGATGTCCCGAGCCTCGCTCGCGAGGTTGACCTGGCGTCGGTGGCCACGCCCACCACCAGCCACGAGGAGTGCGTCCTGCCGCTCCTCGATGCCGGGGTGGCCGTGCTGGTGGAGAAACCGATCGCTGCGGACGTGGCGGCGGCCGACCGCATGATCCAGGCGGCGGAACGCGCCGGAGCTCCGTTGATGGTGGGTCACACCGAACGGTTCCACCCGGCGGTGGCGGCGCTCCGGGAGCGATTGAGCCGGCCGCGGTTCATCGAAAGCCACCGGCTGGCACCCTTCGCGCCCCGGAGCCTCGACGTGGACGTGCTCCTCGATCTGATGATCCACGATCTCGACCTGCTGCGCGTGCTGCTGGACGGAGACGAGGTGGTGCGATTCGACGCCTCGGGAGCGGCGGCGCTGACGGAGCGGATCGACATCGCCTCGGTGCGGCTTCGGTTCAAGGGAGGCGCGGCCGCCAACCTCACGGCGAGCCGGATCAGTCACGAGCGCCAGCGGCGGATCCGGGTGTTCGAACCGGGCGCCTACTTCGCCTGCGATACGGGGCGGGGCACCCTCTCGGTCCACCGGCTGGTGCGGGACGGCCCGAAGCCCCGGATCGCCACGGAGGAGGTCGCCGTGCCGCGCGAGGAGCCGCTGGCCCGGGAGCTGTCGCAGTTCCGGGATGCCGTGGTTCGCGGGGAGCGCCCGCCGTGCCCGGGGGAGGACGGCCGCGCGGCGCTGGCGCTGGCGCTCGAGATCCGCGAGGCGATCACCGCGTCTCTGTGAGGACCGCACCGCGCCCGGCGCGCCTTGCGGGGGGCGGAGGCGGGCGGGATCATGGCGGCGTGCCCGCGCGGAGCCCGGAACCGCACCCGGAGATCGAGCGGTGGATCGTCCGCCACGCCCGCGCGGGCCACTGGCCGGGCGCGGCCTACGCCGTCGGCGAGCCGTTCGCCCCGCGGTGGGGGGGTGCCGCGGGGAGCTTGGCGCTCGAGCCCTCGCCGGAGCCGGCCCGTCCCGACGCGCTGTACGACCTCGCGAGCCTGACCAAGGCTCTGGTGACCGCGCCGCTCCTTCTGCTGCTCGCGCGCGACGGCGTTCTCGATCCCGACGAGCCGGTCGACCGGTGGCTCCCCGAGATGAAGGGGTATGCCGGCCGCACGCCCAGCTACACCGACCTGATGGCCCATCGCGCCGGCCTCCCGGCATGGGCGCCCTTGTACCGGCTGGCGCGGAGCGCGGACGATGTACCCCGGGCCGTGGCGGCGCTGCCTCCCGGTGGAACCCCCGGGAAGGCTCCCGTTTACAGTTGTCTCGGACCGATCCTGGCGGGCATCGCCATGGAGAGGGCGACGGGCCGGCCGCTCGCCGAGCTCTTCCGCGAGCGCCTCGCCGCTGCTCTCGACCTGGGCGAGACCGAGATCCGGTTCGGGCCGCTGCCCGGCGGACTCCGGCGGCGCGCGGCGCCCACCGAGGCCGGCCGCCGCCACGAGGAAGCGATGGCGGGAGGATGCCCCCGCGGGCGGGACGACGTGCCGTTGAGGGGCGAGGTCCATGACGGAAACGCGGCATTCCTGGGGGGCGCGGCCGGCAACGCCGGACTGTTCGGGACGGCCGAGGCGGTCCACCGTCTCGCGTCGGCGCTGGCGGTTCCGGGCCCGCTGTTCGACGACCGCGAAGTGGAGCGCTTCCGCCGGCCGGCCGCGCGGGGCGGCGGCGACGTGCGGACGTTCGGCTTCCGGTCGGGCCTCGCCCGCACCGCCCCCGCGGGAGCGCTGGGGCCCTCCTCGTTCGGGCATGTGGGATTCACCGGCACTTCAGTGTGGATCGAACCCTCCCGCCCGCTGGTCGCCGTTCTCCTGTCGAACCGGATCCACCCGGAGTGGCGGGAGGCGCCCGTTCAGCGATGGCGGCGCGAATTCCACGATCTGGTGGCGGGGAGCGGCGCGTGAGGACCGGCGCGGAAGGCCGCGAGCCATCGGCTTTCGGGCGGTACGCCGCCACGGTGCTGATCTCCCTGCTGCTGCACGCCGCGGCGCTCGCGCTGCTGGCGCCGTGGGCGGGCGCGGCCCCGCCGGCCGCGGCGGACGAGCTCCTCGTTCCCTTGCGGCTCGCCGCGCCGGCCGAGGAGCCCGAGCCGGACGACCGGCGCCTTCTCGGCTTCCGTTCGGAAGGCGAGATCGAGGGCGAGCCGGACCGGCCGCAGCTTCCCCCGAGCGAGATTCCCGGCGCGCCTCCCCCGCCGGAGACGCCGAGCACCCCGGAGCCGGAGCCGCCCGAGGAAAGCCCCGCGCCCGCGCCCCCGGCGGAGGCCGCCCGGCCTCCGGATCGCGCCGAGCCGCAACCCCTCCCGGAGAATCGCGAGGAGTCCCCGGAAAGGGCACCCGCGGAAGCGGCGGAGTCGGCCCAGCGGGAGCCCGAGCCGTCGCCCGCGGGCTCGGAGCCGGAGGAGCTCCCCCGCGAGGAAGAGGCACCCCCGACGGGCCTGCCCCCGGAGCCGGCCGCGCCTCCCGCGTCGACCGCGCCGGGACCGTCGGCCCCGGCCCCCGTGCGGCCGCCGCCGGTTCCCGATCTCGACATTCCGTTCGAGGGAGGACTCGCCGGCGGAGACCTCCGCTTCGACAGCCCGGACTACGACTGGTCGGACTATGCCACGAAGCTCTACTTCGCCATCTACCGGGCGTGGTTGCGCGAGCTCGATTCCCACCTGATGAGGATCGCGCGCGACCAGCGACTCGCCGGCGGGGGCGGCGAGATCGCCTTCGACACGGTGGTTCACTTCATCATCGAACGGAAGGGGGCGATCGGCGGGATCGAGGTCCTGGTCCCCTCCGCCAACCGATCGGGAGACGACGCCGCGACGTCCGCCCTGCGGCGAGCCGTGGTGCCGCCCCTTCCCGACGACTTCCCGCGCGACCGGGAAGGGGTGACCGCCGTGTTCCGGGTGCGCGCCGACGACATCCGCCAGATCGAGCGCTGGCTGCGCCGGCTCAAGCGGATGGGCCGGTTGTGACCCCGTGCCCGCTCCCGGCGGGGGGAAGGGGGGGGTGCTATGATCGCCGACCGGTTGGCGGCGCCGGCCGGATCAGGAACTCGATGACGTTCGACGACTTCCCCCTCAGGGACCCGCTGAAGAAGGTGCTGGCCGACGCCGGCTTCGTCACGCCGACGCCGATCCAGGAGCGGTGCATCCCCCCGGCGCTCGAGGGCCGGGACATCGTCGGGGTGGCCCAGACGGGCACGGGGAAGACGCTGGCCTTCCTCGTCCCGATTCTCGAAAGGCTCGAGCCCCGAGGGCGGGTGCAGGCGCTGGTGGTCTGCCCCACGCGGGAGCTGGCGCGACAGGTCGGCGAGGTCGCCCACCGGCTCGGCGAGCCGCTGGGGGTCCGGACGGTGGTGGTGTACGGCGGCACGGCCCTGGGGGAGCAGCAGCAACAGCTGCACGAGGGACCGGACGTCGTCGTCGGAACGCCGGGCCGGTTGATCGACTTTCTCGCGTCGGCCTCGCTGCGTCCGCGGTGGGTGAAGTGGCTGGTCCTCGACGAGGCGGACCGGATGCTCGACATGGGCTTCATCGACGATGTCGTGACGATCTGCGGCCGCCTTCCGCTGTCGCGCCAGACGATGCTCTTCTCCGCCACGATGCCGCCGGCTATCGAGGAGCTGACGAAACGCTTCCTCTACGAGCCGCTGACGGTGCGCGTTTCGCCGGAAACGGTCGTCGCGGGCGGCATCAGGCACACGCTGTACGAGGTCGAGGAGAAGGACAAGCCTCGCGCGTTGGCCGAGCTGCTGCGCGGGCGCCGCAAGGAGAAGATCCTCGTGTTCACGGCCACGCGCGAGGCGACGAGCGAGATCGCCTCCCGCTTGCGGCGCGACGGGCACGAGGTGGTCAGCCTGTCCAGCCTGCTCTCGCAAGCCAACCGGGAGCGCGCGATGGCCTGCTTCAAGCGCGGGGAGTTCCGGGTGATGGTGGCGACCGATGTGGCCGCGCGCGGCATCGACATCACGGACATCGATCTCGTCGTCAACTATGACCTGCCGCATTCCCCCGAAGACTACGTCCACCGCGTCGGGCGGACCGGGCGCGCCGAGCGGACGGGGGAGGCGATCAGCCTGGCGGTCCCCCGCGACCGGCCGCGCATCGCGGCGATCGAAGCCCTGATGGGCGAACCTCTGCCGAGAGGATACCTTCCCGGCTTCGCGGCGGCGCCGCGCGCCGGGGCCCGCGGGAGGTCGGCCGGCCGGGCGGGCTCCGGCCGGCGTCGCGGCGGCCGGAGCCGGAGCGGAGGGCGCCAGCGGTGAGACCCGTCTTCGATCTCTTCCTCCGCGGCGGCCCGGTCATGTGGCCGATCCTGGCCGCCTCCGTGCTGGCCCTGGCGGTCGTGCTCGAGCGGGCCTACGCCCTGCGCCGCTCCCGCGTCATCCCGGAGACCACGCGCCGGCAAGTGCTCGGCCTCGTCGCCGAGGGGCGCATCCCGGAGGCGCGCGAGGTCTGCCGCCACGACGGCGGGCCGTTCGCGCGCATCGCGGGCGCCGGGCTCGCCTGGTGGCGTCACGGGGCCGACGCCGTCCGCGAGGCGATCGCCGACGCCGGGCGGTGGGAGGCGCCGCGCCTCATGCGGGGCCTGGGCGTCGTCGGAACGGTCGCCTCGATCTCTCCGCTCCTCGGCCTGCTGGGCACCGTGGTCGGAATGATCAAGGTCTTCAGGACGATCTCGGTCGTGGGACCGGGGCTGGGCCAGCAGTTGTCGGCCGGGATCGCCGAGGCGTTGCTGACGACCGCCTTCGGGCTGACCGTCGCGATCCCGAGTCTGGTGGCCTACAACGTTCTCGCCAGCCGGGCGGAGCGGCTCGTCCGGGAGATCGAGAGCGCCTGCCACGAGATCCTCCGGAGCGCCCAGGACGCCGAATCGGGCCGGACCGCCTCGCGGGCGGTGGACGTGACGGCCGCGGGTTCCTGATGCAGGGATTCCTTCCGCAGCGCGCCCGGCGGCCGAGCATCGACCTCTCGCCTCTCGTCGACGTCGTCTTCCTGCTGATCATCTTCTTCGTCGTCTCCACGACCTTCCGCGAGGGAACCGGTCTGCCGGTCGAGCTGCCGTCCGCGGGCACGGCGGCGCCCGCACCGGCAGGCCCGGTCGAGATCACGCTGGGGCCCGAGGGCGAGGTCGCCGTCTCGGGACGGCGCTTCCGATCGTTCCGCGAGGCGGAGCCGGCGATCCGTGCGGCGATCGAGCGGGCCGAACCGCGGCGCGTCCTGTTGCGCGGGGACCGGCAGGCGCCGTACGAGGTCGTCATCGCCGTCCTCGACCTCGCCCGGAGCCTCGAGGCTCGGGTGACCCTCGCCGCGCGGCGCCCGGCGCCGCGCCGCGGCGGGGACCGGTAGGACGCCGAAGGCGCCCGGCCGGATGAGGATCATCGGCGGACGGTTCCGGGGCCACCGGCTGGCGCCGCCTCCGCGGCGGGGCGTGAGGCCGACCGCCGATCCGCTGCGGGAGGCGCTGTTCAACATCCTCGGCGATCGGGTCCGGGCACGCCCCTTCGTCGACCTCTGCGCGGGCACCGGCGCGGTGGGCCTCGAGGCGCTTTCGCGGGGGGCCGAGCCGGTGCTTCTCGTGGAGCGGGCGCGCGCCGCGTTGCGCACGATCGAGGCGAACCTCCGGCGTCTCGGCCTGGACCCCCGCTCGCCCGCCGTCAGGGTGGTCCGGGCGGATGCCGCGATCTGGCTCGCGGGGCCGGAGCCGGCTCGCTACCGGGGAGCCGTCGTCTTCCTCGACCCGCCGTATGGCGATCCCTCGGCGCCCCGTCTGGCGGCCGCGGTGTTCCGGTCGGGCCTTTTGGGATCGGACGGGCTGCTGGTCGTCGAGCACCGGGCGGGGGAGGTGCCGCCCGCCCCGGAGCCCTTGTGGTCCCGGACCTACGGGGACGCCGCGCTGACCGCGTACGGCCCGCAACCCTCCGGGGATTGAGACTTTGCGGGCTCGGGCGGGGCGGCAAGGCGCCGCATTGCCTCGCGTGCGCCGCCGGCCCTACATTCGCCTCCGAGGCCGACGGTCCGCCGCCGCGTCGGGCGCGTCGGGTGTGGAGGCTCGCGATGAAGCTGGTTCGCCAGACCTGGGTCCGTCCGGCGGCGGTGCTCGCCGGCGCCGCGCTGCTCGCTGCGCCGGCCCTGTGTCAGCCGTCCGCGGACGGGGAGCGGATCCGCGGCTACGTGCCGCCTCCGACCGGACTCAAGCTGGTCGGGGATCACTGGACGCCGTACGATCCGCCCACCCCGCCGCAAGGCGAGAAGATCTACGTCATCCAGAAGGGAGACACTCTCTGGGACCTCGCCGGCCGCTTCTACGGGGACAACTACCTCTGGCCGGTGATCTGGGACGCGAACCGCTACATCACCTACTCCCACTGGATCTACCCGGGCGATCCCCTCGTCGTCCCGCCGCGTCCCGGCGTGGTGGGGGAGGAGGGGCTGAAGGAGGCCGAGCCGCCGGCCGCCGAAGAGAAGGCCGAGGTGCCGGCGCCGCCGCCCCCGCCGGAAAAGCCGGCCGGACCGGTGCTGGTGGCCGCCGCCGAGGAAGAGGAGCTGGTCTGCCTCCCGCAGCTCGTCGAGACCTTCGATCCGGGGCCGCTCACCATCGTCGGCTCGGACGAACCCGAGCGCGAGCTGAATTCGCCGGGCGACATCCTCTTCCTCAGCGCCGGCATCGATTTCGGCATCGAGCCGGGCGCCGAATTCGTCGTCGTCCGCTCGGCAGGTCCGGTGCCCCATCCGCAGACCGGCGAACCGGCGGCGGTCTACGTCCGCCGTCTCGGGAAGCTCCGCGTGATCGCCGTCCAGGAGAACTCGGCCACCGCCGAGATCGTCTACGCGTGCGACGCGATCCGGGTCGGCGACCATCTCGTGCCGTACCACGAGACCCCCGTTCCGATGATCGAGAAGGTTCCCTTGGCGAAGCTGGCGACGCCGAAGCCGGGGCCCACGAACGGATCGGTCGTCGTGACGCTCGACCCGCAGGCCACCGTCGCCGGCACCGGCGATCTCGTCGGCATCGACCTGGGGAGCCGGGCGGGGGTGACCGCCGGCGACAGGATCCTGTTCTGGCGTGACGCGGGACCCACCCTGCCGCGGAAAGTGGTCGCTCAGGGCGTCGTGCTGAGCGCGAACGGCGGCGGGTCGACCGTGAAGATCATCGAATCGTGGCAGGAGGTCCGCCTGGGGGACCGCGCCGAGCTGCTCTGAGCGGTCGTCAGCGGCGGGCGGGGCCGACGGCGCCGCTCTCCGCCAGGATCTTGCGCCGGAGAATCACGCTCTCCAGGGCGAGCGCGGCCAGCTTCGCGATCCGGCGGAGATCCTCGTCGACTCGCGTGCGGTCCGCTTCCGACGGCGTCCCGGCGAGCAGGACCACCGCCCGGCCGTTGAGCCGGACCGCCAGCGCCACGAACCGGCCCGCGGAAGGCGAGCCGAGGGCCTCCAGGACGGGTGAGCCCCGGTCGCCGACCGGCAGGGTCCGTTCGACCGGTCCTTCTTCCCGGACCGCTGCGGCGAGCAGTTCGTCCCCGTCGAGCGGAATCGAGCGGCCGGTTTCCACCCGGCCGAACCCCCGGGCGGACCACAGCAGCGCCGTCGACCCCCGCAAGAGGAACAGCCCGGCGCTCGCCAGGACGGGAGCGGTCGCCTCGAGAACCGCCTCCAGCACGTCGTCGCGCGTCTCCGCCCGGGCGAGTCGCTGCCCGAGGCGTGCGAGCCGCGAGTCGTCCTCCTCGCTCCGCCCTCGCCGCTCCAGGGCGGCGAGGGCCTGCCGCAGCACCGCTTCGGGCGCGACGTGGGGGACGACCGGAAGCCCGGTGATGGCCGAGACCTCCTTCAACGCCAGCGAATCGCCCGGGTTCTCGAGCGCGACGTGCAGCCCTTCCTCGTCCCGCCGGAAGGGGAGGACGCGGTGCCGCCGCGCGAACGCGGCCGGCACCAGGGCCAGCACGTCCGGGGGCGCCTCGGCGAGCTCGGCCCGAGTCACCGGGGCCACGCCGTGGAGCTCCGCCAGCGCCTCGGCGAGGCCGGTGTCGTCCACGAACCCGAGCTGCATCAGGTGGGCCCCCAAAGGGCCGCCGAACAGACTCTGGGTCCGCAGCGCCTCGGCGAGCTGATCCTCGGTGAGCCGGCCGCTCGCCACGAGCAACTCGCCCAGCATCCGCGCCATACCGAGGCTCCGTGTCGCGGGCCGGCCGGGGCCGGCCCGGACTCAAGCGCCGGCCCGCTCCCTCATCGCCGCCTTCCGGGACAGCCGCACCCTCCCGTGGGCGTCGATGTCGATGACCTTCACCAGGACCTCGTCCCCCTCCTCGATCTCATCGGTGGTTTCCCGGACCCGGTGCTCGGCGATCTCCGAGATGTGCAGGAGACCTTCGACGCCCGGAAGGATCTCGACGAAAGCGCCGAAGTTGGTGGTGCGGACGACGCGGCCCACGTACACCTTGCCGAGCTCGGCCTCGGCGGTGAGCTCCCGGATGATGTCGGCGGCCTGGCGCGCGCCCTCCAGGTCGGTCGAGGCGATGTCGACCCGCCCGTCGTCCTCGATGGAGATCTCGGTCCCCGTGCGCTCCTGGATCGAGCGGATCACCTTGCCGCCGGGGCCGATGACGTCGCGGATCTTGTCCTTGGGGATGTGGATCGTGAGGATCCGCGGCGCGTACTTGGACACGTCCTCCCGCGGCTCGGAGATCGCCTCGTTCATGATGTCCAGGATCTGCATGCGGGCCCGCCGGGCCTGCTCGAGCGCTTCCCGCATGATCTCGCGGGTGATCCCGGAGATCTTGATGTCCATCTGCAACGCCGTGATGCCGTCGCGCGTGCCGGTGACCTTGAAGTCCATGTCTCCGTGGTGATCCTCGGCTCCGGCGATGTCGGTGAGCACCGCGTAGCGGCCCTCCCGCATGACGAGCCCCATGGCGATGCCCGCAACGGGCTTGGCCAGCGGCACGCCGGCGTCCATCAGCGCCAGCGACCCGCCGCACACGGTGGCCATGGACGAGGAACCGTTCGATTCCAGGATCTCGGAGACGACCCGGATCGTGTACGGGAAGTCCTCCTCGGCCGGGATCAGCGGGCGCAGGGCCCGTTCGGCCAGGGCTCCGTGCCCGATCTCCCGGCGGCCCGGACCGCGGAGGAAGCGGACCTCGCCGACCGAGAAGGGCGGGAAGTTGTAGTGAAGCATGAAGCGCTTCTCGCCCTCGAACTCCATCTGGTCGATTCGCTGCGTGTCCTGGGAGGTGCCGAGTGTCACGCTGGCGAGCGCCTGCGTCTCGCCCCGCGTGAACAAGGCGGAGCCATGGGTCCGCGGGAGGATCCCGACCTCGCAGCTCACCGGACGGATTTCGTCGAGCGCCCGGCCGTCGAGACGCTTGCGGTTCTCCAGCACGTAGGTGTGCAGGATCTCGTCCTGAAGTTCGTCGAAGGCCTCCTTGATCAGAGCGGCCGTCTCCGGTTGATCCTCGGGAACGTCCGCGAGCAGCTCCTCGCGGATCTCGTCGACGCGCGCGTAGGAGGCGAGCTTCTCCTTGATCTGCATCGCCTCCAGCAGCGGACCGTAGGCCTTCTCCCGCACCATGGCGGCGATCTCGTCCGGAATGCGCGGCGGCTCGAACTCCCGCTTCGGCTTGCCGAGTTCCTCGCGCCACCGGACCTGGGCTTCGCAGAGGGGGCGGATCGCCTCCTGTCCGGCGTACAGCGCTCCGATGACCTCCTCCTCGGTCGCCTCGTTCGCCCCGGCTTCGACCATGACGATCGCCTCGCTCGAGGCCGCGACGATGATGTCCAGCTTGCTGTTCTCGAGCTGGCTGTGGGTCGGATTGATGACGTACTCGCCATCGATCAGCCCGACGCGCACCGCCCCGATCGGCGTCGGGAACGGGATGTCCGACAGGGTGAGGGCGAACGAGGCCCCCGTGAGCGCGAGCACGTCCGGGTTGTTCTCCTTGTCCGCCGACAGGACGAGCCCGATGATCTGGGTCTCGTAGTTCCAGCCCTTCGGGAACAGGGGGCGGAGGGGCCGGTCGATGAGCCGGCTGCTGAGGGTCTCCTTCTCGTTGGGGCGTCCCTCTCGCTTGAAGAACCCTCCGGGGACCTTGCCCGCGGCGTACATGGCCTCGCGGTAGTCCACCGTCAGGGGAAGGAAGGGAACGTCCCGCGGATTCTTCGAGGCGGTCGCCGTGACGAGCACGACGGTGTCGCCCTGGCGGACGGTGACGGCCCCGCCCGCCTGCTTGGCCAGACGACCGGTACTGACGATCAGCGGTCTACCGCCGACCTCGACTTCGATGCGCTGTTCCGACACGGTTGACTCCTCTCGCGGGTCCGCCGCCCGGGCGGCGTCCCGGCGAACCGGTGCGGCGCTGAGCGAGGCCGCACCGCCTGGTGCCCGCCGCCGCGAGAGCCGGGACCGGACCGTGCCGGCCGAGTGGGCTGTGTAGCGAGACCCGCGCACCGGGTCGGCGCGTGGAGCTCGCTACGCAGTCCATCCGTCCGGGCCGTCCGGACCGGGCTCGTCATGTCCGGCGCTCGGCGGGCGGTTGACATCATGGAAAACCCGGCGGCCGTCGACCTGCTCGGCGCGCCGGGTCCGTCGCTGACGGCCACCGTTCCCAGGGTCCCCGGGTCAGCGGCGGATCCCGAGGCGCTGGATCAGCTCGCGGTAGCCGGACGGATCGCGGCGCCGCATGTAGTTGAGCAGTCGGCGCCGCTTGCCGACGAGCTTCAACAGGCCGAGCCGCGAGTGATGGTCTTTCTTGTGCGTTTTCAGGTGCTCGGTCAGGTGGCGGATCCTCTCGGTGAGGAGAGCCACCTGGGCCGGCGTCGAGCCGGTATCGGTCTCGTGCCGCCGGTACTCCGCGAGCAGCTCCTGCTTCTTCTCCTTGGCGAGTGGCAACGTCCAGGCTCCCTGGCGTCCGCTCTTCTCCCGCAGCGATCCGGGCGCTGCCGGCCGCGGCACGGCGCTCACCGACGGTGCGGAAGACCGCGGACACACGAACGCGCGGATACTAGCACCCGCCGAGGCGACCGGCAATCGGCTCAGGGACGGATCACCACTCGGGGCCGGATCGCTCCGCCCCCGTCCCACTCCCCGACACCCACGAGCCGGCCCTCCGGGTCCAGCACCCTCACCCATCCCGCCCGCCCGGGAATCGCCCGGGCCGGCACCGGCTGTCCGGACCGGAAGCGGCCCAGTTCCGCGGCGCCCAGCGGGAGGGTGGGAAACGGAAGCGGGATCGCCTCCGGTGGGAGCAATCGCCCCCGGGCCGCCTCCTCCGCGCCGGGCCGGACCGCCTCCCGGACTCGAAGCGGGCCGATACCGGTGCGGCGCAGGCGCTCGAGGTGGGCTCCCGTTCCCAGCAGCCGGCCGAGGTCCCGGGCGAGGGCCCGGAGATAGGTTCCGCTCGAAACCCGGGCGGCGAACAGAAGGCGCCCGTCGGGCCGCGGGTGAAGCCGGAGGCGGTGCACGGTGACCCGCACGGGAGGAAGAGCCGGACGGTAGCCGCGCCGCGCCAGGCGGTGGGCGGGTTGCCCCCCGATCTTCTTGGCGGAGAAGGCCGGCGGCGTCTGGAGGATCGTTCCGGTGAGCCGGGAAACAGCCGCGCGCAGGACCGGCGCCGGCGGAACCCGAGCCCGGCGGACCCCCTCGGCGCCCTCGGCGTCGCCCGACTCGGTCTCCTCGCCGAGGGCGATCACCCCGACGTAGCACTTGTCCCAGCCGTGCAGGAAGCGCACCAGCCGGGTCGCCGGCCCGACGAGGCAGGGGAGGAGGCCCGTGGCGAGCGGGTCGAGCGTGCCGGCGTGACCGACCCGTCGGGTGCCGAGAAGGCGCCGGACCCACTGGACCACGTCGTGGCTCGTCATCCCCGCCGGCTTGTCGACGAGGATCATCCCGATCGGGGGCTCGCTGCGGTTCATCCGAGGATGTCCCGTTCGGTCACGCGGACCCCCCCGGGGACGATTTCCTCCACCTCGGCCACGATGCGATCGAAGAGCTGATCGAGCTGCCCGTCGGCCCCGGCCACCGAAGCGAAGGCGATCGTCGCCCGCTGGCGCCGCTCCTGATGGTCCACCTCGGCGGCGGCGACGTTGTGCCGGTGGCGCGTGCGGTCCTTGACGGCGCGCACGACCCGCCTCTTGTCCTTGAGCGAGGCGCAGCCGGGGAGAAAGATCTCGACCACCAGGATCCCGACCCGCATGTCGTCCGCCTCCGCCGGGCGGGCGGTCCCGGTTCCCCGGCCCGGCCGCGGGTGCCGGCCCGCCGGCCGTCTCAGGTCGTGTGGGTCTCTTCGAGCGACTCGCGCCGCTTCATTTCGATCACGAAGGCCTCGATCTCGTCGCCGGGCTTGATGTCCTGGAACCGCTCCAGGCCGATCCCGCACTCGAAGCCCGCCCGGACTTCCTTGGCGTCGTCCTTGAAGCGGCGCAGGGAGGCGATCTTGCCCTCGTACACCACCACGTTGTCCCGGAGGAGCCTCGCCCCCGCGTCGCGGCGCACCACGCCGTCCACCACGTAGCAGCCGGCCACGATGCCCACCTTCGGAACCCGGAAGACCTGCCGGACCTCCGCGCGACCGAGGTAGACCTCCTTGGCGACCGGCGAGAGCTTCGCCAGCATCGCCTGCTTGATCTCCTCGGACACGTTGTAGATCACCGTGTGCAGCCGGATGTCGACGCCTTCGCGTGCGGCGACCTCCGCGACGCCCCGCTCCGGCCTCACGTTGAACCCGATCACCAGCGCCCGGCTCGCCGACGCCAGGAGGATGTCCGTCTCGGTGATCGCTCCCGTTCCGGCGTGGATCACCTTCACCGCCACCTCGTCGGTGGAAAGGTCGGTCAGCGATCGCCGCAGCACCTCCACGGACCCCTGGACGTCGGCCTTCAGGACGATCGGAAGCTCCGTGACCTCGCCGCCCTTGATCTTCTCGAACAGATTGTCGAGCGTCGGAAGCTGAGCGCGGCGGGCCTGCTCCTCCTCACGCCGCTTCTGCTGGCGGTAGAGGACGAGCTGGCGCGCCTTCTGCTCGTCGGGGAAGACCTGGAGCGTGTCGCCCGCATCCGGGACGTCCTCGAGCCCCATCACGACCACAGGGGTCGACGGCCCCGCCTCCTGGAGACGCTTGTCGTACTCGTCCACCAGCGCCCGGACCCGGCCCATCGTCGCCCCGACGACGAAGACGTCGCCGACGCGGAGCGTGCCGTTCTGCACCAGGATGGTAGCGACCGGTCCTCGGGCCTTGTCCAGCTTCGCTTCGAGAACCGTTCCCGTGGCCGGCCGGTTCGGATTCGCCTTGTACTCCTCCACGTCGGCCACGAGCGTGATCATCTCGAGCAGCTCGGAGAGCCCTTCCCCGGTTTTCGCCGACACGGGCACGGCGATCGCCTTCCCGCCGAACTGCTCGACCAGCACGCCATGATCGGCGAGCTGCTGGAGCACCCGGTCCGGATTCGCCCCGGGCTTGTCGATCTTGTTGACGGCGACGACGATCGGCACCCCGGCCGCCTGGGCGTGATTGATCGCCTCGACCGTCTGCGGCATGACTCCGTCGTCCGCGGCCACGACGAGCACGACGATGTCGGTGACCTGCGCGCCCCGGGCCCGCATGAGGGTGAAGGCCTCGTGCCCCGGCGTGTCGAGGAAGACGATTTCGCGCGGCTTCCCCTCGATCTCGTGCGTGACCTTGTAGGCCCCGATGTGCTGGGTGATGCCTCCCGCCTCCCGCTCCGCGACACGGGACTTGCGGATGGCGTCGAGAAGGCTCGTCTTCCCGTGGTCGACGTGGCCCATCATCGTCACCACCGGGGGCCGCGGAACGAGGTCCTCGGGGCGGTCGACCGGCTCTTCCGCGCCGGCCGACGCCGCCACCGCCTCCTCTTCGATCCCGACCAGTTGCGGGGTGCCGCCGAAAGCCTCGATCACCCAGCGGGCGGTTTCCTCGTCGAGGGCGTGGTTGATCGTCGGCATCATCCGCTTTTCGAGGAAGAGCCGCTTGATGATGTCCTTCGCCTTGAGCCCCATCCGCTCGGCGAGGTCCTTGACCGTGATGCCCTCGGAGTACCGCACGACCCCGACGTCGGCGATCGGCGCGGCGGCGCCCGGAGCGGCCTGGCTCCCCTCGGCCTGAACCCGCTCCTTCCGCCGCCGGTCCGCCCGGCGCGCGGCCCGGCCGCTCCTGGGTTGATCGGCCGGCGCCCCCGCGG
>RFHH01000130.1 GCA_003696075.1 Acidobacteriota bacterium | reverse complement strand
GAGAAAACGCCAGCGTGTCGTCGGGTTCGCCGGGAGATACGAGCCCGTCCACCGTCGTCCCGGACGAGCCGTCGATCTCGCTGCGGAAACCTCCGGACTCCGCGGTCCCGCGCCCGGTCACCACCGTGCACGCCTGCTCGTCGAGGGCGAGACCGGAGTCGGGACCGCACGTCGAGTCCCGGCGCTCGATCCGCCCCCGGGTGGCGGCCATCTTCCGAGCCTGCGGTTCCTCCTCGAGCCGCGCCTCCGGCAGCGGCCGCGGCGAGAACGCCGCCAGCGCCACCGGCGAGCGTGGGTGACCCCGGAGAATCGAACACGCCGGAGCTCTTCCGGCCCGAGTCGCCCGCCACGATCCGGCCCCGCGAAGCCGACAGGGCGGCGTTGTGGCCGCGCCGGCGGTCGTCCTTGTCGACAGCGCGCTGCGTGTCGAGCGTGCCGAACCCTGTCGCAAAGACGAGGCCGCTCACCGAGGATTCGATCGTGCCGGTCGCCGCGTCGACGACGTGGGGCCGAAGCGGAAGGCCTCGTCCAGCCGGCGCGTCCCGGCCGCGATCCGATCGCCATCCGAGCTCGCGAGCTGGAGGATCGTCCCGCGTGGCGGCAGGATCCCGCCCTCGAGCTCGCCTACCGGCGAGAAGGCGAGCGGAGCTCCCGGAATCCTCGGTCCAGCCGACCCCGGAGACGACGATCCGACCGGAGGCCGTCCCCGCGATTCGACCGGGTCCGAGCGCACAGCCTCACCGATCGCCGCCGGGAGCGTACTTCCGCGCCTCCGGACTTCCGGCCGGCGGCATCGCGGCCCAGGGCGCACGGCTCCCCGGCATCGTCGACGGCCGAGTCCTGCGCTTCGGCGAGGGTTCCTTCGATCGGCACGCCGAGCTCGGCGTCGGGCCTGGCCGCCGTCGTCGCGGAGCTGGCCGCGAGGAGGACGAGGCCGACGGAACATGACGCTCTCACGCTCGTTCTCCTTGACGGTTTCTCGAGGGCGGCAGTCGGTGACGACGAGATGGTCCTTCCCGACCGACGCCTCACGTTCTCCCTGACCGGTCGGCGTGCCGTCCGTCTTCTCGAGGGCCTTGACCGTTGCCGATGACCGAGCCCTCGATCGCCGGCGGGCTGCTACCGGCCGTCGCCGTACCGGGTGCCGGCGATGCGGTTCATTCGCCGAGAACCGCCAACTGCATACCGTTCTGCGGCACCTCGCCTGCCCGCTCTATCGAGCAGAACTGCCGGGCTCTCGCGGCGGACGGCCGGCCCGGTGCCTGCGGCGCCCGCCGGCGAGACCGCCCGGAACCGTCCGGAAAGAGGGTGTCGTGCATCGAGGGGAAGAGTGTCGCCGGAGAAGAGACGAGCCTCCGGGACGGTGGATTCACCGGCTCGGTCGCGACTGTCAGCGTTGACCGGATCCTGGAGCCGGGACGGTATCGCGGACCGGAGCGTTGCCGGCCACGGAGGCCCGCCGCATCGGGCGCTGCCGTGAGCCCGCCGCTCGATGCCGGGAACGATCACGGGACGGCCTTTCCGGTTTCGGCCAGCAGGAGCCTTCCGCGCCGGTGTGACCGAGGACGCGCCGGCACCAGGTAGAGGGCTGCGATCCCGGTTCGGATCGTGCCGCCGCCTCGGTCCCGTCGGTTAGGATGAGTCGTGTTGCAGCGCTGGGAATCGAGAGGAGGCAACGATGAGGAAAGTCGCGGCCACGCTGGCGATGCTCATGGGGATCTCGTTCGGCCTGGCCGGGGCGCCCCGCGTGATCAGCCCGGGCGAGGCGGCGGAGCACGTCGGCGAGAAGGTGACCGTGTGCGGCAAGGTGGCGACGGTCACCTACGCGGAGCGCGTCAATGGACGGCCGACCTTCATCAATCTCGACAAGCCGTTCCCGAATCATGTTTTCACCGCGGTCATCTGGGGCGAAGACCGCGGCAAGTTCGCGGAGCCGCCCGAGCTGGCCTTCCGGGAGAAGCGGATCTGCGTCACCGGAACGGTCAAGCTCTACCGCAGGCGGCCGGAGATCATCGTCCGAGAGCCGGCACAGATCCGGGTCGTCACGGCGGCGGGGCGAGAGGACCCGAAAGGGCCGTGACCGATCGAGCGAGGCTGTCCGGCCGGCGACGGCCGGTAGCCACGGCTCGGGCTAGAATGACGGCCTCACCGCCGAGCAGGCTGCTGGGGGTGGCCGACCGTGATCGACGTCACGCGCAAGAGGACCTCGCTGCGCACCGCCCGCGCCGAGGCGTTCGTGCGCGTGGCGCCGGAGACGCTCGCGCGCGTCCGTGAAGGGACGCTCCCGAAGGGAAGCCTCGCCGACGTGACGCGCGCGGCGGCGCTGCTCGCGCTCAAGAACACGCCGTCGCTGCTGCCGTTCTGCCACCCGATCCCGCTCGAGCGCGGCGAGATCGACTGCCGCATCGAGAGCGAGGGCGTGCGGGTCGTCGTCGAGGTCGCGGCGATCGCGCGGACAGGGGTCGAGGTCGAGGCGATGACCGGCGCCGCCGTCGGCGCGCTCAACGTCTACGACATGGTCAAGCCGCTCGACCCGACCGCGTGCATCGAATCGGTGCGCCTGATCGAGAAGCGCGGCGGCAAGAGCGACTGGAAGGAACCGCT
>RFHH01000129.1 GCA_003696075.1 Acidobacteriota bacterium | reverse complement strand
GTGTTGGGCCAGTCGGGGACGGCCAGACCCGCGTCGTGGCTGGTGACGAGACCCCCGGCGACGACCAGGAGGAAGGCCGCGGCGGCGGCCACCCAGGCCATCGCGTGGACCCAGTCGGGGGAAGCGCCCGAGCGGCCGAGCCAACGCCCGAAAAGCGCCGCGCCGCCGGCGCCCCACGCCGCGCCGAAGGCGAGCGCCGAGACCGCCGCGGCCGCCAGGCCGAAGCGCCCCGCGGCGCCTTCACCCAGAAGGCTTCCCAGGATCAGGAGGTTGAGCGCGGCCGTCAGCAGGCCGGCGAGCGCGCCGGTGCGCACCGGGCGCTCGGCGAACCGTCCGGCCACGGCGGCCCCCGCCGTCATCGCCGCGAGCATCGCCACGAGGACCGCCGGGCTCGGCAGCGGGGGCCGGGGGAGGCGCGACGCGTAGCCCGCCGCCCACATGGCGACGGTCGTGCCGAAGCCGATCGCCGCGACGGCGCCGGCGCCGCTCCGCCGCCCCCCGCTCACCTCAGGCGCCGCCCTCCCGCCACCTGGTGACGAAGATGTTCGTCTCCCCGCGCTTCGCATTGTGGCGGTTGGAGCAGAACACGAACCACTCCCCGTCGGGAGAGAACATCGGGAACCCGTCGAAGCCGTCGCTGAACGTGATCTGCTCGAGGCCGGTCCCGTCCACGTTGATCATGAACAGGTTGAATTCGCGGCCCTTCGGATCGCCGTAGTTCGACGAGAAGATGATCTTCTCGCCGGAGGGGTGGAAGAAGGGGGCGAACGACGCCGCGCCGAGGTGCGTGACCTGCCGCTTGTTCGAGCCGTCCGCATCCATGACGAAGATCTCGAGACGCGTCGGCCTGACGAGGCCCTGGGCCAGGAGCCGCTTGTAGTCCGCCAGCTCCTCCGGGTCGGAGGGATGGTAGGCGCGATAGACGATCTTCGACCCGTCGGGGGAGAAGAAAGGCCCGCCATCGTAGCCGGGCTCGTTCGTCAACCGGCGCACATCGGTTCCGTCGAGCGCCATGGAGTAGATATCGAGGTCGCCGTCCCGTGTTGAGGTGAAGACGATCCGGTCTCCCTTCGGTGAGATCGTCGCCTCGGCGTCGTAGCCGGGACTCGGCGCCAGCGGCTGCGGTTCCCCGGAACCGTCCGCAGCCCGGACGTAGATATCGTACGAGGAGTAGATCGGCCAGACGTAACCCTGGGACATGTCGGGAACGGGCGGGCACTCGTCGCCCGCGGCGTGGGTGGACGAGTAGAGAATCCGTTCGTCCCCCGGCAGGAAGTAGGCGCACGTCGTCCGCCCCTTGCCGCTGGAGATCAGTCGCGGCTCGCCTCCCGCGACGTCGATCGTGAAGATCTGATCGCAGGAAAACGGCGGGCGCGTCGATTGGAAGACCAGCTTCCGCCCGTCGAACGAGAAGTAGGCCTCCGCGTTCTCGCCGCCATCGGTGAGCATCGTGAGCTCGCCGAAGTGCACCTCGCCGGGTTCGGGCGGGTAGGTGCGCGGCACCCGGCGCTCGTCCGGAACCGGTTCTTCCGCCGGCGGACCGCCGCAGGCGACGAAAAGGGCCGCGAGGAGGAGGAGGAGGAGCGCGAGAGGTGTCTTCCCACCGGGCATGAGAGGGACCTCCGAGGGCGGCCGGACACGTTCTCACGACGCGGCGGCCGGCGCAAGCCGGCGGGGTGGGAGCGGCCGGCGGTGCGGGCCGCGGGCCCGCTGCCGGCCGCCGGGTCAGGGAAGACAGCCGTTGGGAGCGGCGTACAGCGCGTCCCGCGGGCGCACTTGACCGGGGCCGCCGCCATCGTAGCCGTGGTCGGCGTACGCGTTGAAGTCGCGCACGAGATACCACGCCCCCGTTCCGGGCTCCGGAGGAAGGAAAGGGTCGGGGATCGACCATTCGGTGTAGTCGTCCGCGATGCAGGCCTCCGCGGCGGTCGCGAAGTCGCCTCCGGTGATGCGGAGCGTGTCGAGGTCACCCCGGACCACGTCGAAATAGGTCCCGCTGTCGAGCCAGGTCAGCTCGGTGAGAAGGGGCCGGAGGCGCGTGAAGGGCATCTCCGCCAGCCACACGTTGCCGTCGAAGGAACAGGGACCGGCATCGTTGACATCGCAGTCGGGCGGGCCGCCGGCGGGGCCCACCCAGAGCACGGGAGCCTGCGGCCGCCCCGTCACGCAGATCTTGGTGCCGGAGGGATCGTCCCGGTCCACCTGCGCCCAGAGATCCGGATGATCGGCTCGCCGGAGTTCGTCGACGAAGGCCTGTGACATCTCGAAGCCCGCACTTCCCGGTGGGAGCCCCGGGGCGAGGGGGTCGGTGGCCTCGAAATCGACGGGCGGCCCGTAGGGGAGGTCGTAGCTCAGATCGACACCCCAGGAGTACGCGAGACCCGTGGCGGGGCCCTCGAGCACGAAGGCGTTGTGATCGCACTGGGGGCCCAGGGTGACCACGCCCCCCCTCACACCGGTGTCGACGGTGTGGAGCGACTGCACGAGATAGGCCTCCCCGGGCACGATGTCGAAGTTGCCTCCCTTCGGCACGCCGGGATACCACGTGGACAGGGTCCCGTCGCAATTGAGCCTTGCCACCCAGGCGATGTGGTCCGCTCCGCCGAGCTCCCGGAAGAGCTTGGCCGCCGTCCGTATCCCGCTCGTGTACGGCACGGAGATCAGCTCGGAGTAGTCCCCTTCCAGGCGGAAATACGTATAGGTGTCGCCGCCGAACATCAGGAACGGGCGGTCGCCGTCGCGCTCGAGCTGCAGGCCGGCGCCTTCCTCCAGGCAGAAGCAGGAGCTGCCGCAGGACTCGGCGCCCGGCTCCGGCGCCGGGCAACCCTCCGGGGTCGTCGTGCACGCGCCGGTGTCGGCGTGGTAGGTGTACGAGCGGCATCCGCCGGGGTGATAGAACTGCTTCGTCACCGAAACGACGTCCGGAATCTCCGCCGCTACGTCCTCGGCGGAGCGCAGCGGGAAGGCGGGGTCGGTCGCCGGGACGGACAGCGTCTGGTAGCGGCACCATGGATGGAGAGTCCAGGTGATGCATCCGGCGGGATCGCAGGAAGCATGCTCGGCATCGCCGCTCGCCGCGGCCGCCCGATCGGGCGCCCAGGCCAGAGCGGCCGTGGCGAGCGCGATCACGGCGACCGGGCTCCGTTTCCGCGAGACTCGGTTCATGGGAACCCCCTCCACGCAGGCCCCGAGCCCAAGCGATTCGAACGTAGCGCGGCCGAGACGTGGGACAGCCGCGGCCCGCCTCGACGGTGCTGCGGGAGCGCCGCGTCCGCGCGGCGCTAGCCAGTCGCGTGCCTGGGGCCGCGGTGGCGGCGCGGCCCCGATCCCATTTCCGGGACGCGGGGCCGGAGCGGCTCAGGGGCAGGGGGAGGGCTGGCGGGGCGTCCCGTCGGAACCTTGGCCCGCCTCCGACTCGCCGCAGGCGTTCTTGCCGGTGACGAGGTAGTGGAAACCGGTTGACGCGCCCGGCACCTCGGGATCGTCATAGAAGTCCTGGGTCAGCCCGGAGGCGAGGCAGCTCCAGTTCCGGTCGAACGACGGGCCCATCGTCCCCCGGTAGACGTTCGAGGTTTCCGCCTGCTGATCGGGGTTCCAGCGCAGGCGCACCCGGCTCCCCGGGTCGAAGCGCACCGCGGTCGCCGGTCCGGCGGCGCTCCACAGCGAGGCGTTCAGCGGCGCGCAGTCCTGGGTGTCGCCGACGCCGTCGTTGTCGTCGTCCGGGTCGCAGACGTCTCCCGATCCGTCGCCGTCGAAATCGAGCTGGTCGGCGTTGGCATCGCTGGGGCAGTTGTCACAGGCGTTCCCGACCGTGTCGCCGTCTCCGTCGCTCTGGCCCGAGTTGGCGACGTCCGGGCAGTTGTCGATTCCGTCTTGCACCTCGTCCCCGTCGTTGTCGGTGCAAGCGCCCGTGTCCACCGGGGTCATCCCGGCGGCGGGGCTCGGCGAGTGGTACGTGTCGCACTCGAACTGCGCCAGGCCGTTGTTCGTGCCGTAGTTCGTGCCGTGCATGATCCGGCGGGAGTCGCTCACGTGGAACAGGCCGGTGTTGTGCCCGTACTCGTGGATCCAGGTGATCGCCTCGGTGTTGATGTTGCTCAGCCGCACCACGGCCATCCCGTTGCCGGGGGTCCAGGCGCACCCGATGATGTTGAACCCGGGGCCACCGCAGTAGTTGATCGCGCGAACGACCTTCACCCGCGCGGCGGGATCGTTGAGGACACTCGTCATCTCCGACGAGCTGTCGATCGTGTCGCGTCCGTCCCCCGGGGTCCCGAAGCTCCGGGCCGTGCCCGAACGGCTGACGGTGATGCAGCAGGCCACGTCTCCCGAGTAGTCGGATCGCCCCGCGCGGAGGCTCGCGTTCTCGAGGACGTCGTCGAGACGGGCGTCGGTCATCTTGTTCGTCAGATCGACGTGGTTGGCGTAGGTCAGACCGGAATCGTGCACGCGCAGGGCCGGGTCGAAGGAGGATGTCTCCGGGCGCGGGCCGGGCTCCGGTCCGGGGTCGAGCTGCGCGCGCCGGCCGTCCGTGGGAGGCAGGCCGGCCGCCGCCGGCGCGCGGTGCCGGCTGCGGCTCCGCCAGAGCGCGAGCAGGTCCGCGGCGATCGGTCCCAGGTCGCGGCCGGCCGGCGCGAGTTCCAGGCGTCCCTCGGCGAGGGCCAGGAGCCGGTCCCCCGCTTCCGGCGCGCCGCTCCAGGCGAGCCCCCGCAAGGCCATCTCCACCAGGTCGGCCCCCATCCGCTCCGGGTCGGGCGAGCGCGAGGCGGCGCGGCGCAGGAGCGACCGGTCGCCGGCGGGATCGGTCCACTCGAGCAGCAGCTCGAGCGCCGGGGCGTCCCCGCGCGCAGCGATCATCCCGAGCGCCTGCGGCGCGAGCAGCAGGGCCCGGTCCTCCTCCGGAATCGAGCCGGAGGCCGGCGGACGGTCGAGAAAGGCGACGAGCGCCGCGCGCGCCTCCGGGCCGCCGAGATGCGCGAGGAAGCCGACGAGGTTGTCGCGCCGGTCGAATCCCGGGTCGCCGAGCAGCTCGAGGATGCGCGGCACGCCCTCCTCCCCGACGGCGCGCCGGGCGATCTCTTCCGTGATCCCGTGGATGTAGGTCGCCCGCAGGGCGGCGTCGAGATCGGCCGCCGCGTCCGCCCCCGGCACCGGCACGCCGGCCGAAAGGACGAGAGCCGCCGCGACGATTCGTCCGCACCACCGCATCGCATGCACCTCCGGCCCAGCCCGACCGACAAGTTACGCCGATCGGCCCGAGGGGGCGAGGGGGTCACCGGCGCCAGAAGCCGGGAAGGAAGACGAGGATCAGCGTGTACAGCTCGAGCCGGCCGGCGAGCATCAGCCCGCTCAGCGCCAGCTTCGCGTAGCCGGCGAGCCAGGCGAAATTGTCGGTCGGCCCGACGCCGCCCAGTCCCGGGCCGATCCCAGCCATGGCCGTGAGCGTGGCGCTCCATGCCGTCTCGGGATCCGCGCCGGCCGCGCCCAGCACCAGTGTTCCCGCGGCGGCCAGGGTCAGGTAGAGGGCGAAAAAGCCCCAGATCGCCGCCAGCACGTCGCGCGGGACCGGGTTGCCGCGATAGACGACCGGGGTCACGGCGTGGGGGTGGATCATCCGGCGGAAGCTCATGCGGAGCGCGCGGAACGCGATCAGCGTGCGCAGCGTCTTGAATCCCCCGGCCGTCGATCCCGCCATCCCGCCCACCGCGAGGATGGGGAAGATCAACGCATGGAGCACCGGCGGCCAGCGCTCGAAATCGGCCGTCGAGTAGCCGGTCGTGGAGATCAGCGAGACGACGGTGAAAAACGCGTCCTCGACCGCCTGACCGATCGCCTGACCCTCGGCGACGAGCACGGCGGTCGCAGTGCCGGCGAAAAAGAGCACCATCAACACGTACCAGTGCAGCTCTTCGTCGCGCAGGGCCTCTCGCCAGCGGCCCGTGGCGATCCGGAAGTGGATCACGAAATTGACGCTGGCGAGGAACATGAAGAGGATCACCACCCAGTGGATGTAGCTGCTCGGATAAGCGGCGATGGACGCGTTCCGCGGCGAGAATCCGCCCGTCGCCATCGTGGTGAACGCGTGGTCGACCGCCTCCAGAAGGGGCATGCCGCCCAGGACGAGCAGCAGCACCTCCGCCGCGGTCAGGCCGACGTAGGTGCCCCAGAGGTAGCGGGCGGTCACCGACAGCCTGGGGGCGAGCTTGTCGGTGACCGGTCCGGGCGCCTCGGCCTTGAACAGCTGCATCCCGCCGACGCCGAGCACCGGCAGCACGGCGATCGTGAACAGGATGATCCCCATGCCGCCGATCCACTGCGTGAGCGCTCGCCAGAACAGGAGCGAGGCGGGCCACGCCTCGATGTCGGTCAGCACCGACGAGCCGGTCGTCGTGAAGCCGGAGACCGACTCGAAGATCGCGTCGATCGGCCCGAGGCGGCCCGCGAGCACGTAGGGCACCGCGCCGAGCAGGGACACGGTGATCCAGCCGGTGGTGACGACCAGGAAACCGTCGCGCACCAGGATCTGCGCCCGCGAACCGCGGCCGGCGAGCCAGCCGGCCAGGCCGAGCAGGAGGGCCAGCGCGATCGCGCCGGCGAAGCAGCCCGCCGGCTCGCCGAACGCCAGCGCCAGCGCCAGCGGGAGCAGCAGGAAGCCGCCCAGGAGCCACGCCAGAAAACCGACGATGCGCAGATCCTGCCGCAGGTTCATCGCCGCTTCACCGCTCCAGCCACTCGGCGAACCGCTCGGCGGCCTCGGCGAGCACGAAGGCGAGGGCGTGCGAGCCGGGGGGGATCGTGTCCCGGCCGCCCGGGATCGACACGCCGGCCGGCGTTCTCACCGCCGTGATCAGAACCCCGGGCGGCAACCCCACCTCCCCGAGCGGCTTGCCAGCCAAAGGCGAGCTCTCGTCGACGTCGATCGCGGCCACCTCGATCAGCTCGTGCGGAAGGCTGGCCACCTCCTCGTAGTGGGCGCCCCGGACGAACCTGAGGATGGCGCTCACCGCTCCGAGTCGAGGGGACACCACCGCGTCCAGGCCCATCTGCTCGGCGACCAGGATGTAGGTCGGGTTGTCCACGAGAGTGATCACCCGCGAGGCGCCGGCCCGGCGCGCCAAGACGGAGGAAAGGAGGTTGTTCTCGTGGTTCCGCGTGGCCGCGACGAAAGTGGTGTGGCTGTCGATCCCCGCCTCGGCGAGGAGATCCTCGTCCGTGACGGGGCCGCAAAGGACCGTCGCCTCCGGCATCGCCACCGCCAGCTCCTCGGCCTCGTCGCGCCGGCTGAGAATGAGCGTGGTCCGGAGCCCGCGTTCCAGGGCGTAGCGCGCCACGTTCCGCGCGATGTGACCGCCGCCTCCGATGACCACGCGCGGCTCCCGGTCGAACCGGTGCCCCATCAGGCGGACGACCTGACCGATCTCTTTCTTGACGGCCGAGAAGTAGGCGACGTCCCCCACCTCCAGCGCGGTCGAGCCTCCCGGGATGAGGGCTTTGCCCTTCCGGTAGATCGCCGCGACGAGCACCTGTGCGTCCCGATACTGCTTCCGGAGGGAGGCCATGCTGCGCCCGACCAGCGGGCATTCGGGTCCCACCCGAAAACCAGCGACGATCACGCTGCCGTCCAGCATCTCGGCGACGTCGACAGCGTGGGGCACGTCGAGCATCGCGCCGATGCGGGCGGCGGCCACGCGGTCCGGACTGAACCCGTAGGTCTTCCCGCGCCAGCTCCGTGCAAGCTCGGCGACGTTGTCCAGGTACTCGTCGGCGCGCAGGCGCACGACCTTGGTCCTCACGTCGAACGCGGTGCCCGCGAGCAGGGCCGCGATCAGGTTCATCTCGTCGGAGTCGGTGACGGCAAGGAGGAGATCGGCGCGGCCCAGGCCCGCCTCTCGCAGGACGGAGAGGGAGCAGCCGTTCCCGGTGATGACCTGGACGTCGAGCTTGTCGAGGATCTCGCGCGCCTTCTGCGGGTCGCGCTCGACCACCACGACGTCATGGCCGTCCCGCGACAGGCGCAGGGCGCAGGTGCGGCCGACGACGCCGGCCCCAACGATCACGACGCGGAGCGTCATCGGCCTGCCCTCCGGGCGGCACCGCGGGCGGCGGCGTGCCCGCGCCGATCCGGCCGGGCTACGCCGCCTCCTTGAGTGCGGAGATCAGCTCCAGGACCGCCTTCTTTCCGTCGCCGAAGAGCATGAGCGTGTTGTCGGCGGCGAAGAGCGGATTGGGGATGCCGGCGAATCCGGGGCTCAGGCTGCGCTTGATGACCACCACCGTGCGCGCCTTGTCGACGTTGATGATCGGCATCCCGGCGATCGGGCTCTTGGGATCGGTCCTGGCCACGGGGTTGACCACGTCGTTGGCCCCGAGCACGATCGCGACGTCGGTCTGCTCGAGCGAAGGGTTGATCTCGTCCATCTCCTTGAGCTTGTCGTACGGAACGTCGGCCTCGGCGAGGAGCACGTTCATGTGGCCGGGCATGCGGCCGGCGACCGGATGGATGGCGAACTCGACGTTGGTGCCGCGCGACTCGAGCAGGTTCATCAGGTCCCGCACCGCGTGCTGCGCCTGGGCCACCGCCATGCCGTAGCCGGGGACGATCACGACCTGCCGGGCGTTCTCCAGCAGCATCGCGACCTCCTCCGCGGATGCCGACTTGACGCGGCCCGCGTACACGTCGTCCGCGCTGGCCTTCTCGCCGGCCTCCCCGAGGACCCCGAACAGGACATGCGCCAGGGAGCGGTTCATCGCCTTGCACATGATCTGCGTCAGGATGATCCCCGACGCGCCGACCAGCGATCCCGAGATGATCAGGACCGAGTTCGAGAGCACGAATCCGGTGGCGGCGGCGGCGAGACCGGAATAGGAGTTCAGCAGGGCGATGACCACCGGCATGTCCGCACCCCCGATGGGGATCACCAGCAGGATCCCGAGCACCGAGGAGACCGCGACGAGCACCCAGTACGTCAGGGTCTGCTCGGGGGCGTAGACGAGGTAGCCGCAAAGGCCGAGGGCGGCGGCCCCGATGATCGCGTTGATCGCCTGCTGTCCGGGGAAGATGATCTGGTTGCCGCTGATCAGCTCCTGCAGCTTGGCGAAGGCGACGAGGCTGCCCCAGAAGGTCACCGCGCCGATCAGGCCGGACGCGGCTGTCGCCACCGTGAACTGCGTCGACAGGGCCTTGTGCTCGATCACCAGCTCGAGAAGCGCCGCCCCCGCCACGAGGACGGACGCTCCGCCGCCAAAGCCGTTGAAGAGGGCCACCAGCTGCGGCATCGCCGTCATGTGGATCTTGATCGCGAGCACGGCGCCGAACAGGCCGCCGATGACGAAGCCGAGGATGATCCACTGATAGGAGATGATCTCCTTGGCGAGGAGCGTGGCCACCACCGCGACGGCCATGCCGAGGGCGCCGAGGAGGTTGCCGCGGACGGCCGTCCGCGGATGCGTCAGCCCCTTCAGCCCGAAGATGAACAGGACCGACGCGACCAGATACGACAGGTTGATCAGGGTGGGGCTCAGCGTGATGTCCACGGCTCAGTCCTTCTTCCGGAACATTTCCAGCATCCGGTGCGTGACGAGAAAACCGCCGATGACGTTGATCGTCGCGAAGATGACCGCGACGAACCCGAGCATCTTCGGCACGAACTGGTTCTCCGATCCCGCCGAGATCAGCGCTCCGATGATGGTGATCCCGGAGATCGCATTCGAGCCCGACATCAGCGGGGTGTGCAGCGTCGGCGGGATCTTGGTGATGATCTCGAAGCCGACGAAGATCGCCAGCACGAAGATGGTGAAGGCCGCAATCAGTCCTTCCATCACGCGTCCTTTCCGGGCGTGTTGCCGCCCGCGGCTGCGGCTTCGCCGAGCAGCTCGGCGATCCGCGGGTGAACGACCGATCCAGAGTGCGTGACCAGCGTGCCGCGGATGACCTCATCCTCGGTCTCGAGCTGCGGCTGGCCGTCCTTGATCAGGAGCTGGAGGAGGTTGACCAGGTTTTTCGAGTACATCTGGCTTGCGTGGTACGGCACCGTCGACGGGAGATTGGTCGGCCCGAGGATCGTCACCCCGTGCGCGTGGACCTCCTCGTCGGCGCGGGTCAGCTCGCAGTTGCCGCCCCGCTCCGCGGCGAGATCGACGATGACGGAGCCCGCCCGCATGCTGGCCACCATCGGCTCCGTGACGAGCACCGGCGAACGCTTGCCGGGGATGGCGGCCGTGGTGATCACGACGTCGCTGTCCGCGACCACCCTGGCCATCATCTCGCGCTGCTTGCGGTAGAACTCCTCGCCGAGCTGCTTCGCGTAACCGCCCTCGTCCTCGGCTTCCTCGGTTTCCAGCTCGAGTTCGACGAACTTGCCGCCGAGCGACTCGACCTGCTCCTTCACGGCGGGGCGGACGTCGTAGCCGCTGACCACCGCTCCGAGCTTCCGCGAGGTGGCGATGGCCTGCAGGCCCGCCACTCCGGCGCCGACGACGAACACGTGCGCGGGCGTGATGGTCCCGGCCGCCGTCATCATCAGCGGGAACATCCGCGGCAGGGCCGCGGCCGCCAGGAGCACCGCCTTGTACCCGGAAATCGTCGCCATCGACGACAGGGCGTCCATGCTCTGGGCGCGGGTGATCCGCGGGACCATCTCCATCGCGAGGAGCGAGATGCCCTTCGCCGCCGCGGCGCGGACCGCGTCGAGGTTCCCGAGCGGATCGGCGAAGCCGACGACGATCTGTCCCGACCGCAGCGCGGCCAGGTCGGCTTCTCCGCCGGTGCGGTTGGCGCCGGGCGCGCGCACCATCATCAGCAAATCGGCGCGCTCGAACACCTCGCGCCGTTCCGCCGCGATCCGGGCGCCTTTCTCCCGGTACTCGTCGTCGGGGAAGCCGGCGGCCGTTCCGGCGCCCGCCTCGACGACGACCTCGATGCCCAACTTGGTCAGAGCGGGGACCAGCGCCGGCACGAGCGCGACACGCCGCTCTCCCGCAAACGTCTCCTTCGGTACGCCGACGATCATCGGTTTCCTCTCTCCACGGCGCTCGGCGGGCGATCCTCCGGCCTGTCCGGCCGGCCGGCGCCGGCGCCGGCTGACCCCGTGCGTCGGGGTGGCGGATGATGCTAGGCTACTGCGCCCTGCCCTGTGGGCCGCACGAACCCTGGGTCGCGAAGCGCCCTATTCTAGCCACGTTTTCGACGCGCTCACCCCACCCGGGACGAACGGGCTGGATTAGTCGGCCGGGGCATCGGATAAGCCCGCCGGAACGGCCGTGCGGACCGCGGATTCGAGCGGCACGCGGCGCGGCCGGCGGGACGGGTCGGCCGGGGATGGGTGGGCCAACCCCGCGGAACCCGAGCGGACGGTCCGGGGGGCGTTGACTTCGCCCCCTCGGTGGATAGGATCGCCAGCCGTATGAACGACTCGCCGAAGAGGGTTAGCTGGAGGTTCCCGCGCTGGAGCAACCTGCTCCGGCCCGCGCTCGGTGGGGCGCTGGTCGGCCTGCCGGTCTACCTGACCGTGCTGGTCTGGCTGGGCGGTTCCGCGAAGACGATCAACGTCGGCTACGCCCCGAAGCAGCCGGTTCCCTACAGCCACGCGCTGCACGCGGGCAAGCTCGGGATCGACTGCCGGTACTGCCACACGACCGTCGAGACGGCCCGGTTCGCCGCTCTTCCGCCGACGCAGATCTGCATGAACTGCCACACGCGCGTCCGCACGAACTCACCGAAGCTGGCTCTCGTCCGTCAGAGCCTGATCACCGGCCGCCCGATCCCTTGGGTCAAGGTCCACGACCTGCCGGACTACGTCTACTTCGACCACGGGGCGCACGTCGGGGCCGGCGTCGGTTGCGTGGAGTGTCACGGCCGGGTGGACAGGATGGAGGTCGTCCGCACGGTGAAGCCGCTGAACATGGCGTGGTGTCTGGACTGCCACCGGAATCCCGACCCCCATCTGCGGCCCGCGGACAAGGTCACCGATCTGGCCTGGCGCCCGGATGACCCGCTCGCCACCGGGCGCCGGATCCGCGAAGAACGGGGCATCGCGCCCCGAGTGGACTGCTGGACATGCCATCGATGAAACGAAACGGCAAGGGGGTGGCCCGGTTCTGGCGCGGGCTCGACGAATACGCCGGCGGGCCGGAGATCGAGGGGCTGCTGGAACGCGAGTTCCCGGCTCCGCCGCCGGAGGGGGACGACCCGGAGACGCGGCGGACCTTCCTCAAGCTGATGGGCGCCTCGATCGCCCTGGCGGGGATGACCGGCTGCCGATTCCCGCGGGAGACGATCGTCCCCTTCACCGACCGTCCGGCGGGGCGGATTCCCGGGGTTCCGGTCCGGTACGCGACCGCTTTCGAGCTCGGGGGGGCGGCGATCGGGGTGCTCGTCACGAGCTACGACGGGCGGCCGATCAAGATCGAGGGCAACCCGGACCACCCGGCGAGCCGGGGCGGGACGGACGCGATCGCCCAGGCGAGCATCCTCGGCCTGTACGACCCGGACCGCAGCCGCTCCCCGCTCGAGCGCGCGGAGGGCGGCGCCTACGCCCCCCGGAGCTGGCGGGACTTCAAGAAGTTCGCCACCGCACACTTCGAGGAGCTGCGCGGAGCGCGGGGCGAGGGGCTCGCGATCCTCTCCGCCGCGTCGAGTTCGCCCAGCCTGGCGGCGATGCGGAGGCGGTTGCTCGACGCGATGCCGCAAGCCCGCTGGTACGAATACGAGCCGATCTCGTTCGACGCCGAGCGGGAGGCGACACGCCGCCTCTTCGGCCGGCCGCTGCGGAGCGTGCTCGAGCCCGCCGCGGCCGACGTGCTGGTCTGCCTCGACGCCGATCTGATCGGCGAACACCCGGACCGGGTGCGGCTCGCCCGCGAGATCGCGAAGAGGCGGCGGGGCGAGGACGGGAGCCTATCGCGCGTGTACGCCCTCGAACCGGGGGTCTCGCTCACCGGAGCTCTGGCCGATCATCGGCTCGCCGTGCGGCCCTCCCGCCTCGTCCGACTGGTATGGCTGCTCGCGCACGACCTCCTGGTCGAACACGGGCTGCTCCGCGATCTGCCCGGGGAGTTCGCCGGCGCGCTCGCCGCGGCCGCGGAGGCGGTCGGGAAGGGCCCGGAGCGCGAGTTCGTGCTCACCCTGGCGCACGATCTGGCCGCGCACCGCGGGCGCGCCCTCGTCGTCGCCGGCCCGCGGCTGCCGGCTGCCGTTCACGCTCTCGCGGCGCTCGCCAACCACGCCCTCGGCGCCGTGGGGCGGACGGTGGCCTACGTCCCCGACCCGGATCCCGATCGCCCGGATCATCTGGAGGCGATCGGCGAGCTGGCGGAACGGATGGCGGCGGGGAAGGTCGGCACCCTCCTGGTCCTCGGCGGCAATCCCGCCTACGACGCGCCCGCCGACCTCGACTTTCCCGAGCTGCTCGCCAAGGTCCCCGTGTCCATCCATCTGGGAGAGTCTCAGGATGAGACGGGGCGCGCGTGCCGGTGGCATGTCAACCGAGCGCACTACCTGGAGAGCTGGGGGGACGCTCGGAGCTGGGACGGCACCGTTTCGGTCGTGCAGCCGCTGATCGAGCCGCTGTTCGGCGGAAAGAGCCCCCTCGAGCTGCTGGCGCTCGCCGCCGGCGACGAGGCGAAATCCGCGCACGCGATCGTGCGCCGGACCTTCGCCGAGAACGGCTGGGACGGCGGCTCCGAGACCGGGTGGCGCCGCGCGCTCCACGACGGGCTCGTTCCCTCGACGGCCTGGCCCCGTGAAGCGCCCGCTCCGCGGATCGGCGGCCTGGCGGAATGGATCGGCGTCCCGGAGGCCGCGGAGGAGGAGGGGGGGATCGAGCTGGTGCTGTCGCCGGACCCGCGGCTGTGGGACGGGCGGTTCGCCAACATCGGCTGGCTCCAGGAGCTGCCCGAGCCGGTGACCAAGCTGACCTGGGACAACGCGCTGCTGCTGGGCGTCCAGGATGCGGCCAGGCTCGGCGTGGAAACGGGCGACGTCCTCCGCGTGACCGCCAACGGGCGGTCGATCGAGCTGCCGGCCTACGTGCTGCCGGGCCAGGCGCCCGGTGCCGCGTCCGTCTGGCTGGGCTTCGGCCGGAGAGCGGCGGGGCGCGTGGGCGACGGCGTGGGCGCCGACGCCTACCGCCTGCGCACGCGGGCGGCGGCCGGTTTCGTGTCCGGGGTGGAGGTGGCGAAGACGGGCCGGCGGGAAGAGCTGGCGGTGACTCAGCTGCACTGGGCGATCGACGCCCGTGGACGCCGCGAGCGCGGCCGGCGCGCGGAGGAGCTGATCCGCGAGGCGACGATCGAGCACTACCGGGAGCATCCCGACTTCGCGAAGCACATGGGGCACCATCCCCCGCTCGTGTCGCTCTTCTCCGAGCCGATCGAGTACGACGGCTACAAGTGGGGGATGGCGATCGACCTCGCCGCCTGCACCGGCTGCAACGCCTGCGTGGTCGCCTGTCAGGCCGAGAACAACATCCCCGTCGTCGGCAAGCGCGAGGTGATCAACGGCCGGGAGATGCACTGGATCCGGGTCGACCGCTACTTCAAGGGAAGCCCGGAGAGTCCGGAACTGGCGTTCCAGCCGGTGACGTGCCAGCAGTGCGAGAACGCTCCCTGCGAACAGGTGTGTCCGGTGGCGGCGACGGTGCACAGCGCCGAAGGCCTGAACCAGATGGTCTATAACCGCTGCATCGGCACGCGTTATTGTTCGAACAACTGCCCGTACAAGGTGCGGCGGTTCAACTTCTTCAACAACTGGAAGCACGTGACCCCGCTGGAGGCGATGCAGCACAATCCGGAGGTGACCCTCCGCAGCCGGGGCGTGATGGAGAAGTGCACGTTCTGCGTGCAGCGGATCGAAGCCGCCCGCCATCGGGCGAAACTCGATCCGGAAGAGCCGCGGCGCCGGATCCGGGACGGTGAGGTCGTGCCCGCCTGCGCCCAGGCCTGCCCCACCCAGGCGATCGTCTTCGGCGATCTCAACGATCCCGAGAGCCGCGTCTCCCGGATGCACGCCCATCACCGCGCCTACCCGATCCTGGCGGAGCTGAACGTGAGGCCCCGCAACGTCTACCTGGCGAAACTGAAGAACCCGGTGCCCGACACCGGCGGCACGGAGCACGCCTGATCCATGAGCACGCAGGCGATCGGCTATCGGCCCTACGGCGAGGACACGCCGCTCGAGCGCCCGCCGCTCGTGCTCGGCGACAACGATTTCCACTCGATCACGGAGAAGGTGAGTCGGGTCGTCGAGCGGCCGAAGCCTCCCCGCGGCTGGTACGTGTCGCTCGCGGTCTCGGGCCTGCTGACCCTCGTTCTTCTCGCGATGGTCGTCTATCTCATCTCGACCGGGATCGGCGTCTGGGGCGTCAACATCCCGGTGGGGTGGGGCTTCGCCATCGTCAACTTCGTGTTCTGGGTCGGGATCGGTCATGCCGGGACGCTGATCTCGGCGATCCTGTTCCTGTTCCGCCAGCAGTGGCGAACGAGCATCAATCGGGCCGCCGAGGCGATGACGATCTTCGCGGTCATCTGCGCCGGCATGTTCCCGGCGATCCACGTGGGGCGGGTTTGGTTCGAGTACTGGATCTTCCCGATCCCCAACTGGTCCGGGATGTGGCCCAATTTCCGCAGCCCCCTGCTGTGGGACGTCTTCGCGGTCAGCACCTACTTCACCGTGTCGCTCGTCTTCTGGTACATGGGGATGATTCCCGATCTGGCGACGCTCCGTGACCGTGCCCCGACCAAGGCGCGGAGGATCGCCTACGGGTTGCTGAGTCTCGGATGGCGCGGCTCCGCCCGGCAGTGGCACCGGTACGAGGTCACGTACCTGCTGCTGGCGGCGCTGGCCACGCCGCTGGTGCTGAGCGTTCACTCGGTGGTGAGCTTCGACTTCGCGGTGGCCCAGCTCCCCGGATGGCACACGACGATCTTCCCGCCGTACTTCGTCGCCGGCGCGATCTTCTCCGGTTTCGCGATGGTGCTCACGCTGCTCGTGCCCGCACGTCAGTTCTTCGGGCTCAAGGAGCTGATCACCATGCGGCACCTGGAGAACATGTGCAAGATCATCCTGGCGACCGGGACGATGGTCGGATACTCCTATTCGATCGAGTTCTTCATCTCCTGGTACTCGGGGAACCTGACCGAGTTCTTCGTGTTCCTCAACCGGGCTTTCGGTCCGTACGGCTGGGCGTACTGGATCATGTTCACCTGCAACGCGATCGTGCCCCAGCTGTTCTGGTTCAAACGCGTGCGGACCAACCTCGTCTGGATGATGATCATCGGCGTGCTGGTGAACGTGGGCATGTGGTTCGAGCGGTTCGTCATCGTCATGTCGCTCCACCGGGACTTCCTGCCCTCGTCGTGGGGCATCTACATTCCCACCTGGGTCGACATCCTGACGCTGCTCGGCTCGTTCGGCCTCTTCTTCTTCCTGTTCACCCTCTTCTGCCGCTTCGCCCCGTTCATCGCCATGGCGGAGGTGAAAAGCGTGATGCCGGCCTCGCATCCGCACCGTGCGGCAGCGGGCGCCGGCCACTGAGGGGAGGTCGCGATGAGCGGAAGCACCGCCGAGCGGGGCGATCAGGGACAGCTCGCGGGACTCCTCGCCCGGTACGAGGACGTCGATGCGCTGCTGGACGCTTGCGCCCAGGTGCGGGACGCCGGGTACCGGCAGTGGGACGCGCTGACGCCGTTTCCCGTTCACGGCATCGAGGCGGCCATGGGGAACCGCCGGACCCGCCTGCCGTGGATCGTCTTCGCCGGTGGGGCGGCAGGGGCGGTGACCGGCCTGTGGCTGACCTGGTGGACCCATGCGGTGTCCTACCCGCTGGTCATCTCGGGCAAGCCGTTCTTCGCCCTCCCCGCCTACATCCCGGTGGTGTTCGAGTTGACGGTGCTGTTCGCCGCGCTGACGGCGTTCGTGTCGATGATCGCCCTGAACGGATTGCCCCGGCCCCATCACCCCCTGTTCGGCGCCCGCGGCTTCGACAAGGTCACGGACGACGGCCTGTTCATCTTCGTCGACGTCGCCGACCGGATGTTCGACCGGGTGGCGACGGCCAAACTGCTCGAGGAGACCGGGGCGCTTTCCGTCGAGGAGGTGCGGGATGAGTGACCGGCGCGGCGCGCCCCGTTGGCTCCGGCCGGCCTTCCTGCTGGCGGTGGTGCTTTCCTGGTTACCGCTCGCGCTGGTGGCGAAGGCGCGGTTCTCGACCTCGACGAAGCCGCCGATCCACCTGTTCACGGACATGGATCAGCAGCGGAAGTTCAAGACCCAGTCGGTCAATCCGCTGTTCCGCGACGCGCGGGCGATGCGGCCGCCGGTCCCCGGGACCGTGGCGCGCGGAGAGCTGCAGCTCGACGAGCACTTCTATGAAGGGAAGGTCGACGGCGAGTGGGCGACCACCTTCCCGGATCAGGTCAAGATCGACGCGGAGGCGCTGCGCCGCGGTCAGGAGCGGTACAACATCTACTGCGCGCCGTGCCACGGGCTGGCCGGCTACGGCGACGGGATGGTCTCCAGGCGGGCGGAGCAGCTCGAGGAGCCGGCCTGGGTCCCGCCCAGCTCGTACCACACGGACCTCGTCCGCTCTCGTCCTGTCGGACACATCTTCAACACGATCACGTACGGGATTCGCAACATGCCGGGGTACGGCGCCCAGATCCCGGTGGCCGATCGGTGGAAGATCGTCGCCTACGTGCGGGCGCTCCAGCGGAGCCAGAACGCGTCTATCGAGGACGTTCCGGAAGCGCTCCGGGATTCCCTGCGGCAGGAGGCGGCGCCGTGACGCTGAACGACGATCGGTTGGACTATTCGGCGCGCGGACGGCGGGTCGCGCTGGCCGGTTTCCTCGTGGCGATCGCCGGATTCGCCGCCGGGCCGCTGCTGGCGGGACCGGACCGGTTCCTGCGCTCCTACCTGGTGAGCTTCGCCTACTTTCTCAGCCTGGCGCTCGGGGGGCTCTTCTTCGTGCTGCTCCAGCACCTCACGAAGGCGGGCTGGTCGGTGCTGGTGCGCCGGTTGGCCGAAGCCGTCGCCACGGCGGTGGTGCCGCTGGCGGTGCTGTGCCTGCCGGTCTTGTGGGCCCTGCCGTCTTTGTACCGCTGGGCGGACCCCGATCACGCCGCCGGCGATCCGCTCATCGCCCACAAGTCGGGCTATCTCAACGTCGAGTTCTTCGTGGCTCGGTGGGTGCTCTATTTCGTCTGCTGGTGCTCGTACGCTCTCTATTTCCACAAACTCTCGCGCGAGCAGGACGAAAGCGGCGACCCGTCGCTCACGATCCGGATGGAGCGGGCGAGCACCCACGGAATGATCCTCTACGCGGTCACCCAGACGTTCGCCGCCTTCGACCTGCTGATGTCGCTCGATCCGCACTGGTTCAGCACGATCTTCGGTGTCTACTTCTTCGGCGGCAGCACGGTGGCCATTTTTTCACTGCTGGCGGTGATGCTGGTCCGCCTCCAGCAGGCCGGATACCTGCAGCGGTCGATCACCGCCGAGCACTACCACGACATCGGGAAGTTCCTGTTCGGCTTCGTCATCTTCTGGGCGTACATCGCGTACTCCCAGTACATGCTCATCTGGTATGCGGACATCCCGGAGGAGACCGAGTGGTTCCTCAAGCGGCAGAGCGGCGATTGGGCCCGGGTCGGCCTGCTGCTGATCGTCGGCCACTTTCTCGTGCCGTTCCTGTTCCTCCTCTCGAGGGTCCCGAAGCGGCGGAAGGGAGCGCTGGCGGCGGTCGCGCTCTGGGTCCTCGCCATGCATTGGGTCGATCTCTACTGGGTCGTCATGCCGGAATTCAGCCCGGGCCGCGTGCCGCTCTCGATCGCCGATCTGGCGGGGCTGGCCGCCGTGGGCGGTGTCTTCGTCGCCTGGACGGCCCATCGGCTGGGGCGGGCCCCGCTGGCCCCGGTGCGCGACCCACGGCTGGCCGAGTCGCTGGCGCTGGAGAACGCGTGAGATGACGACGGGATCCGGAATCGCGGGAAGTTCGAGCGAGAAGGCGCGGAGGGGCGACGACGTGGATGTCGTGTCGACCTTCCTGTACGGGGCGATCGGCATCGCCTTGGTGGTGGAGATCATCCTCGCCGTTCAAGGATTCTTCTTCGCCTACGAACAGAAGGAGCTGGAGCGCAAGGTCGTCGAGCGGCCGTATCAGGAGCTGGTGACGTTGCGGGCGCAGCAGGAGAAGCTGCTCCACTCGTACCGGATGCTCGACCCGGAGACGGGGCGCGTCGCCATTCCGATCGAGCGGGCGATGGAGCTCACCCTCCAGGAGCTCGAGGCCGGAAGGCCGGAGGACGCGCGGTGACGAGCAGGCTCCCGATCGCGGCTCTGGTCGCGGCGGCGGCCGCCTTCAGCTGGCCGGGAGCCGCCCGCGCGCAGGTGGCACGGGAGCTGCCGCCCGAGCTGCAGGGCGTGCGGATCGAGGAGCACCTGGGCCGGAAGATCCCGCTCGACCTCACCTTCCGGGACGAAGAGGGCCGCGAGGTTCGACTGGGCGACTTTTTCGGCCACGGTCGGCCGGTGATTCTGACGCTCGTCTACTACGAGTGCCCGATGCTTTGCAATCTGGTGCTCAGCGGCCTCGTGCAGGCGCTCGAGGAGATCGACTGGACCCCCGGACGGGAATTCGAGATCGTGACGGTCAGCTTCAACCCCCGCGAGACCTCTGCGCTCGCCAGGCTCAAGAAACGGAATTACCTGGAAGCGTACGGGCGGCCGCAGGCGGAGAAAGGCTGGCACTTCCTCACCGGCGAGGAACCGGCGATCGAGAAGCTCACGCAGGCCGTCGGGTTCGGCTACCGGTGGAACGAGGAGCGCAAGGAGTACGCGCACCAGGCAGCGATCTTTCTCCTCGCGCCGGACGGGAAGATCACGCGGTACCTCTACGGTGTCCTGTACGAACCACGGACGCTGCGGCTGTCTCTCGTCGAGGCGGCGGGAGGCCGGATCGGGTCGACTCTCGATCGCGTCGTGCTCTACTGCTTCCATTACGACGCCTCGGAAGGCCGCTACACACCCGTGGTGATGAACTTCGTCAGGGCTGGCGCCGGCCTCGTCGTGGTGCTTCTGGCGCTCTTGCTCGGCTCCCTCTGGCTGCGGGAGCGGGCGCGTCGCGGCCGGGCCTCCGGCGACGTATGAACTCGGGGCTTCGAACATGACAGACCACCCAGGCACGCCGATTCCAGCGGCCCTCCTCCTCGGCGCGGCACCCGGACCGTTCCTCCCGGAGCAGGCCTCCGACGTCGCGCGCGAGGTGGATTTCGCCTTCTATTTCCTCACCGGCGTATCGGCCGTCTTCTTCGTGATCCTGGTCGGGGCGACGCTCTGGTTCATGTGGCGGTACCGCGCGCGGCCCGGCCGCGAGCCGGAACCCAGCCCGAGCCACAACACCGCGCTCGAGCTGACCTGGAGCATCATCCCCGCGATCCTGCTGGTGATGATGTTCTGGTACGGGTTCAAGGGCTACATGGACATGTACGTCCCGCCGGTGGACGCCTACGAGATCAACGTCGAGGGGCAGAAGTGGGCCTGGAGCTTCCAGTACCCCAACGGCTACATCGACAACGAACTCCATCTTCCGGCCGGGCGTGACGTGACGCTCGTCCTCACATCGAAGGACGTGATCCACAGCCTGTACATCCCCGCCTTCCGGGTGAAGCGCGACGCCGTCCCCGGCCGGTACAACAAGGTCTCCTTCCGGGCCATCAAGCCGGGGGAGTACACGCTGTTCTGCGCCGAGTACTGCGGCACGAGCCATTCGGACATGCTGGCGAAGGTCGTCGTCCACGAACCGGGCGACTTCGAGCGCTGGCTCAAGCGCGCGAGCGACATCGTGGGACGCATGCCTCCCGCGGAGGCCGGCGAGCTGCTCTACCAGAAGCGCGGATGCAAGCAGTGCCACTCGACGGACGGCTCTCCGGGCGTGGGGCCGACGTTCAAGGGGATCATGGGCCGGCGCCGGGTCCTCACGGACGGGTCGGAAGTCGTCGTGGACGAGAACTTCATCCGGGAGTCGATCCTCTACCCGCAGGCGAAGGTCGCGGCCGGTTTCGACCCGGTGATGCCGACGTTCCAGGGACGGCTCAAAGACGAGGAGATCGACGCGATCATCGCGTACCTGAAGACGCTGAAATGACAGCGGTCGGGCCGCGACGGCCCGTCACCGGAGCGCGGAGCAACCGATGAGCGTGATGGACACGACAGCCGACGACGCCTTGGCCGGGGCCGCCGAGGGCACGAACTATCTGACGGAGCCTCGCGGACTGCTGTCCTGGCTCTTCACGCTGGACCACAAACGGATCGGCGTGATGTACCTGGTGAGCACGCTGACCGCGTTCTTCATCGGCGGCGTGTTCGCCCTGCTGGTCCGGACCGAGCTGTTGACCCCGGGCAAGACGATCGTCGACGCCGATACTTACAACCAGATGTTCACCCTGCACGGGGCGATCATGATCTTCATGTTCCTCATCCCGGGGATTCCCTCGGCGATGGGGAACTTCGCGCTCCCGCTGATGCTCGGCGCCAAGGACGTGGCGTTTCCGCGCCTGAATCTGGCGAGCTACTGGGTGTACGTGCTCGGATCGCTGTTCTTCATCGCGGCGATGTTGATGAACGGGGTGGACACGGGCTGGACCTTCTACGCCCCGTACAGCACCACCACGACCACCAGCGTGACCACCGTCGTGCTGGGGGCGTTCATCCTCGGGTTCGCCTCGATCTTCACCGGACTCAATTTCATCGTGACGATTCACAAGCTTCGGCGGCCCGGGATGGGATGGTTCCAGATGCCGCTGTTCGCCTGGGCACTGTACGCCACCAGCATCATTCAGATCCTGGCCACTCCGGTCCTGGGCATCACGCTGCTGCTCATCGCCGTGGAGCGGGTGATGGGGGTCGGTTTGTTCGACCCGGCGCTCGGGGGCGATCCCGTGCTGTTCCAGCATTTCTTCTGGTTCTACTCCCACCCCGCCGTCTACATCATGGTGCTTCCGGCGATGGGCGTCGCGAGCGAGATTGTCTCGACGTTCAGCCGCAAACATATCTTCGGTTACAAGTTCATCGCGTACAGCAGCGTCGCGATCGCGGTCATCGGATTCCTGGTGTGGGGGCACCACATGTTCACGTCCGGCCAGTCGAATCTGGCCTCGACGATTTTCAGCTTCCTCACCTTCGCGGTGGCGGTGCCGTCGGCGATCAAGGCGTTCAACTGGGTCGCCACGATGTACAAGGGCGCCGTGCGGCTGGACACCCCCATGCTCTACTTCCTTTCCTTCCTGTGGCTTTTCCTGATCGGGGGGCTCACAGGTCTGTTCCTGGCGACTCTCGCCACCGATGTGCACGTACACGACACCTACTTCGTTGTGGCGCACTTCCACTACGTCATGGTGGGCGGCACGGTGTCGGCGCTCCTGGGGGCGCTGCACTACTGGTGGCCGAAGATGTTCGGCAGGATGTACAACGAAAAGCTCGGACGGATCGGAGCGATCCTGGTTCTGGTGGGATTCAACCTCACCTTCTTCGTGCAGTTCATCGCGGGGACCAAGGGCATGCCCCGCCGCTACTACAACTACCTGCCTGAATTCCAGAAGTACCACGTGATCTCCACGATGGGCTCCTACCTGATGGGGGTCGCCTTCCTGTTGATCCTCGGCTATCTGCTCCACTCGCTGTTCAGGGGACGTCCGGCGCCCGCGAATCCATGGGGCGCGAACACCCTCGAGTGGCACACCACTTCACCGCCGCCGGTCCACAACTTCCTGAGCCCGCCGGAGGTGTCGGATCCGTACGATCACTCGGGATGGCGGTACGACGAATCGGTCGGGGGTTACGTGCGGGCGGCGGCCGAAGGGGTGCGGGCATGAGCGCGGACACGGCGGTGGGGCATGCGGCGCACCCGCCGCACCTGCAGCATCACTTCGACACGCCGGAGCAGCAGTTCGAGGCCGGCAAGCTCGGGATGTGGCTTTTTCTGGCGACGGAAGTGCTCCTTTTCAGCGGGCTGTTCTGCGCCTACGCCATCTACCGTGCCTCGCATCCCGAGACCTTCCGGTTCGCGCACCGGTTCCTCGACTGGCGTCTGGGAGGCCTCAACACGGTCATCCTGATCACCTCGAGCTTCACGATGGCGTGGGGCGTGCGGGAGGCCCAGCTCGGGCGGCGGCGGGCTCTGGCGGTGCTGCTGGCGATCACGCTCCTCTGCGGCGCCGGCTTCATGACCGTGAAGTACGTCGAGTACAAGGCGAAGTTCGAGCACCACCTGCTGTGGGGAACGAAGTTCTCGCCGGACCCGGAGCTCCTCGCGGAGCACGGAGCGGCCGCGCACGAAAGCGGGGCGGAGACCGGGTGGGCGGCCGGCACCGCCCCGGAGGCGCTGCTGCCGAAGGAGCCCCCGGCGAACATGCACATCTTCTTCGGGATCTACTTCCTGATGACCGGGCTGCACGGCCTCCATGTGCTGATGGGGATGCTGGCCATCGGCTGGGTGCTCCGGAGGGCCGTCCGCGGCGACTTTTCCAGCTCGTACTACACACCGGTCGATCTCGTGGGGCTCTACTGGCACCTCGTGGATCTGATTTGGATTTTCCTTTTCCCGCTCCTGTACCTGATCAGCTAGAGGTGACACGATGACCGCCAATGCCGAACCCAACACCGCTGCCGGGAGCCACGGCCCGGGCCACATCAGCTCGCTGAGGCAGCTCGTCGCGGTCTTCGTTGCGCTGCTCGGACTCACGGTGGTGACGGTGGCGGCCGCGCAGGTGGACCTCGGGGACGCCAACGTCTGGATCGCGTTGGGGATCGCGGCGCTGAAGGGATCGCTGGTCGTTCTTTTCTTCATGCACCTGCGGTACGACTCGCCGTTCAACGCGGTGGTGTTCGTCGCGGCCCTCGTGTTCGTCGCGTTGTTCATCGGCATCGCGCTGCTCGATCGGGAGTCGTACCAGCCGCAGCTCATCGAGGGGTACGCCCCGGCGATCCAGCAGGCGCGCTGATCCCATGGCCGCCGGCGGATCTCCGGTGGCCGGACGGCGGAGCCCGGGCCGTGGACTCGACCCCCTGCTGCGCCGGCCGCAGCGCCCGCCCGGGGTCGGGCGCCTGGGCCTGACGCTCTTCCTCGCTTCCCTCACGATGCTCTTCGGCGCAGGGCTCGCCGGTTACCTCGTGACGCTCCTGGCCGCTCGAGAATGGCCTCCTCCGGGGGCTCCCCCCCTGCCGCGCGGGCTGTGGCTGAGCAGCGCGCTGGCGCTGGCGGTGAGCGGCGCCGTGCAGCGCGCCTTGCAGCGGATTCGGGCGGGGGATGCCGGGGGGCTGGCGCGGTGGCTCCGGCTCGCCCTGCTCTGCGCTTTCGCCTTCCTCGCCTCGCAGGCGTGGAACTGGACGGCGCTGGCCGGCCGGGGCGGACCCGCGGGCGTGCGCAACCTCTACGGGTTCAGCTTCTACTTCCTGACCGTCCTTCATGCGCTCCACGTGCTGGGCGGATTGATCCCCTTGGGCGTCACCACCGCGCGGGCGGCGGCGCGGCGCTACGCTCCCGGAGCTCACGAAGGCGTGTCGCTGTGCGCAGCGTACTGGCACTTCCTGGCGGCCGTCTGGCTGGTGATCTTCGCCGCACTCCATGTCGGGGGGATGATCCGGTAGGAGAACGGGAAGGAGAGTCCCGCCGGGCGCGGAGCGGGCGAGGTTCCGGTCGGGAACCGTTCCGGCCGGGAGCCGAAGCGAGGGACCGGCCGCGCGGCGCCTCGCGCCGGCTTCCGCGGCGGGAGCCGACGGAGCGTGCCGGAGGGCTACGGGACGGCGCGCCGGGGCTTTCGCCCGCCGGCGCTCTTGGCGTCGGACAGATCGGCCGGTTTCACCGGAGAGATCCGATCGGCGGCGTCCCCGGCGGCTCGCCGGCCCCCCGGAAGGCGCGCTTCGCCTTCGGCGATCTCCCGGGGAGAGATCGACCCCCGATCGAAGAGCCGCCGGCCGGGCGCGCCGCACCCGCCAGCGGTCCCGGGCGCGGAAGGACGGGCTGCACGCGGGGCCTCCCGAAGCG
>RFHH01000128.1 GCA_003696075.1 Acidobacteriota bacterium | reverse complement strand
TCGCGGGCACCGACGAGGCCGGTGTGGGCCCGCTCGCCGGCCCGCTGGTGGCGGCCGCCGTGATCCTACCGCCGCGAGCCCGGCTCCCGGGGGTCGACGATTCGAAGCGGCTGACGGCGCCCCAGAGGGAGTACTGGGCGGAGCGCGTGCGAAATTGCGCTCTCGCCTGGAGCCTCGTCGAGGTTCCGCCGGAGGAGGTGGACGCGATCGGGCCGTACGCGGCGGCGCTGCGGGCGAAGGCGGAGGCTGTCCGGCGGCTCGACCCGCCGCCGGACTACGTTCTCGTGGACGCGCACCGGCTCCCCGATCTGGGCCTTCCGCAGGAGGCGGTGGTGGGGGCTGACGGCCGTTTCCTGGCAGTGGCCGCCGCGAGTCTTCTGGCGAAAACGCACCGCGACTCGCTGATGCTCCGACTCGATCGCCGGTATCCCGGCTACGGGTTCGCCCGGAACAAGGGTTACGGGACGGCCGACCACCTGGCGGCGCTGGGGCGACTGGGGCCGTGTCCGGCGCACCGCCGGCGGTACGCGCCGGTGCGCCAAGCGTTGGGGCTGCAACCGCGCCTGCCGGTCTGAAGGGGAACGGGCGGCGAGTTCAGGACCGCGCCGCGCGGGCGGCGACTCCCTGGTCGAGGAGGGCCTCCGCTTCGGCCACGGACTCGGCGATCGCCTCCAGCGCCTCCCGATACGGCTCCGGCCTCCTCAGGTCGACGCCCGCGTCGGCCAGGAGATCGAGCGGGGGACGGCGGCAGCCGGCGGCAAGGAGCGCGAGGTACCGCTCGCGGGTTTTCCGGTCTCCGCCGGCGAGCCGGCGTGCGATCGCGGACGCGGCCACGAAGCTCGTGGCGTACTGGTAGACGTAGAAGCCGAAGTGGAAGTGCGGGACCCCCGCCCACTCCACCGCGTAGACGGGGTCGATCGCCATCACCCCCTCGGCCGTCCCGTGGTACGCGCTCAGGAGATCGAGGTAGCGCCGGTCGAGGCGATCGGCGCTCAGCGACTCGCCCCGTTCGACCGCTTCGTGGATGCCGAGCTCGAACTCGGCGAACATCGACTGCCGGAAAAACGTCGCGCGCGCTCCTTCGAGGTGATGGCCGATGAGGGCGAGGCGCGCGGCGGCGTCTTTCGCCTTCCGGAGCAGGTGGACGATCAGGAGCTGCTCGTTGACGAGCGAGGCCACTTCGCCGACGAAGATCGAGTAGCGCGCCGTCGGAAAGGGGTTCCGCTCCTGCGAAAGGCAGGAATGCATCAGGTGCCCGCTCTCGTGGGCCAGCGTGGCGAGACTGCGGAAGTCCTCGTGGTGGTTCAGCAGCATGAACGGGTGCAAGCCGTACGCCCCGTCGTTGACGTAGGCTCCTGACTTCTTGCCCGGCCGCGGATCGACGTCGACCCAGCCGCCCGACAAGGCGCCGGCGAGGCGGCCGACGTAGTCCTCGCCGAGGGGTGCCAGCGCCTCCAACACGGTCTCCCGGGCCGCTTCCCAGCCGAAGTCGAGCTCGAGGCCGTCGCACAGCGGTGCGTGAAGGTCGGCGTACTCGAGCTGCTCCACGCCGAGGCTGCGCGCCCGCATCCGGAGGCAGCGGTGCAGGACGGGCAGTCCGCGGCGCGCCTCCTCGAGCAGGAGCCGGTAGACCGGAGGGTCGATCTCCGCCGGCTCGAGGGCCGCCTCCAGCGCCGAACGGTAGCGGCGGGCCCGGGCGAGGAAGACGTGCTCCTTGACCGAGGCCGCGAGGCAGAGGGCGAGCGTCGTCCGGTACCGCCCGAGGCGCTCGTGGAAGAGCCGGCCCGCGAGCTGGCGGTCCTGTCGCGAAGGACTCGTTCGCGCGGCGGCGTAACCGGCGGGATCGAGCCGGACGCGGCGGCCGTCCGAGAGCGTCACGGTGGGCCATTCGATCTCCGCGTTGCGGAGGACGTCGCCGATCGTCCGCCCGTCGCCGCACAGGAGGCCCGACAGCCCCAGGACCTTCTCCGCCTCGGGACCGAGCGTGTGGTCGCGGCGGCGCTCGAGTTGCTCGAGGTAGCGGCGGAACGGGGCGAGCCGGGGTTCGGCGGCAGCGAACGAGGCCAGGGTGTCGGAACCCACCCGGAGGAGTTCCGGCTCCACCCAGGCGAGTGCGGCCGCCATCTCGGCTCGGAACGCCTCGATCGTCTGCAGGAGCCCGCGCGGGCCGGCACGGCGAAGGTCCTCGTCGGCCTTCAGGGAGGCCCAGGTGTGCAGCCGCTCGGCGAGGCGCAGGAGCTCGAAGATCGCCTCCAGCGCCTCGGCGAGCGTCGCCGGCGATTCGGCGAGCCGGCCGCGATAGGCCTCGAGGGCGGGAAGCCGGGCCGCCAGGCGGCGCAGATCCGCGTCCCAGGAATCCGCGTCCGGGTACAGCGGCGCGAGATCCCAGCGCCGGGGTGAGTGCGCGTTCGCCGTCATGCGCGGTTCCGGGCCCCTCCCGCGGCGGCGCCGCGAGGCGCCGCCCCCGCCAATATGGCCCGCCGGACGGCCGGGGGCATCCCCGGCCGCGCCGGGTGGTTCAGCCGCCCCGCCGAGCGCTCCCGCCGCCCGCCTTCTCGAGCGCCTTCCGGGCGGCGTTGCGAACCCGCGGCACCGGGTCCCGCGTCAACCGTTGCAGGAGCTCCATGGCCTTGGTGCCGCCGATCCGCCCCAGGCTCGCGGCCACCTTCTGCCGCACGGACGGCTCCGGGTCGCTCGCCAGCTCCTCGAGCACCGGAATCCCCTCCGGGCTGCCGATGTCGCCCAGCGCCTCGGCGACCTCGCCGCGAACCAGAAGGTTCCGGCGGTCCTTGTCCTTGGCGGCCTCGGCGAGGCGTGGGATCTGGCTGGCGTCGCCGATCTGCCCGAGTCCGTTGATCGCCAGAGCCCTGACCTCGGGGCTGGGATCGTCCACGAACGCGGCGAGGGCCTCGGCGGCCGGCTTGCCGATGCCGGCCAGGGCACCGGCCGCTTCGGTCCGGACGCTCGCGTCCAGATCCTGCCCGGCCTTGACCAGATCGGGGATCGCCTCCGCTCCCAGGAGGTCGGCCAGCGTCGACGCCGCGGCGGCGCGGACGATGGGGTCCTTGTCCTCGTGGAGCGCCGCTCTGACCCGGGCCAGGGCGTCGCGGCGCGCCTGCTCCGCCTTCGGTCCATCCTCGGGGAGGCCGATCCGGCGGAGGGCCCGCAACGCGTAACGGCGGATCCGCGGCTCCGGGTCCTCGAGCTGGCGGGCGATCGCCGGGACCGAGCCGACGTCGCCGAGCTGCAAGAGCGCCTCCATCGCCCCGAGCCGAACCGGAACCGACGGGTCGGCGAGGAGGGGCCGGAGGGCGGGGATCGCCTTCTTCGGCTTGATGCGGGCGAGCGCGCGGGCGGCGGCGGCCCGGACGAGGTCGCTGGGCCGCTGGCGCTTTCCCTCCTCGACCTTCGGTTTCGGAAGCAGCGCGATGAGCGCGTCGATCGCTTCGGGGGTGCCTATGGTCGCCAGAGCCGCCTCCGCCGCGGGGATGGCGATCATGTCGGGAGCGGTTCGGGCGAGCTCGGCGAGCTTCGGGACCGCCGTCCGGTCCCGCGCCGACTGCACGCCGAAGACGCCGGCCCGGCGGACGAGATCGGAAACGTCGTCGAGCGCCGCCCGAAAGATCTTCGCCGCTTCCGGGTCGTCCGGGAAGTTCTCGCGGAGGGTGGTCACCACCTCCAGCTTCACCGAGAAGTCGGGATCGTCGAAGGCGGAGCGGCACAGGTCCCGAGGCCGCGCCTGGTCCCACATCGAACACGCGGCATGGACGGCGCCGTCCCTGACGACCCGCTGCGGGTCCTTGTACAGCTTCTCGAGCAGGTCGGTTCCCTTGCCGCCAAGAACCTCCTGCACGGCCCAGATCGACTCCGTCCGAACGCGCAGGTTCGGATCCTGGACCGCCTTTTCGATCAGCGGCCGCGCCGCCTCCGCGGGGGGCTTGAGCCGCATCAGGGCCCGCAGGGCGGCCACCCGTTCTCCGGGCTCGTCGGAGGAGAACTGCTCGAACAACGGGGTCAGGTCCGGCTCCCCGGCGGCCGCCGGGAGGCTCGCGACGGCGACGGCGGCGAGGACGAGGGGAGCGACGCGACGGGAGAGCGGCATGGGATCCACCTCTGCCGGGAGGCGCGGCGGCGGTCTGCCGCGGCTGCACCCCGGTTCCGGGTAAGGGTAATCAGCCGTCCCCGCGGCCGCCAGCAGCGGCCGCCCCCTCTCGCCGTTCGGCGAGCGAGCGGCGGTAGGTCTGGGGGGCACAGCCCCGGAGGCGCACGAACGTGCGGTGGAAGTGCCGGTAGGTGCGGAATCCGCAGCGCCGGGCGATCTCCGCGAGGCTCAGATCGGACCTTCGGAGAAGCCCCTCGGCTCGCCGGAGACGGGCGCGATGGATGTACTGCGTGACCGTCATCCCGACCCGCCGGCTGAAGGTGGACGAGAGGTAACCGGGACTCACCCCCAGACAACGCGCCACCGCGGAGAGGGACAGGGGAGTGTCGGCTCGGCGTTCGATGAGCGTGCGGGCCCTGCGCACGAGTTCTTCCGGTCCCCGGGGAACCGGCTGCGCGAGCGCGCGCCGCTCGAGAAGGTCGGTGAACCGCCGGGCGAGTTCGGAGGGTTCGCTGGCGTGCCCGAGTGTTTCGAGAAGCTCCCAGTCGATCCGGCGAGGGGGTTCTCCGGAGGCTTCGCGCAACAGCTCGTAGCAGGCGAGACGGGCGGACTCGAGGCTCCCGTCCGCCCCCCGGAGGGCCGCCGCGAAGCGACCGAGCGCGGCCCGCACCGCATCGGGGCCGGCCGCACCGCCCAGGGCGGCGTGCAGGGACTCGGCCTCGCGCCGCCAGTCTCCGGCACCGCGCGGAACCGCGGCCGATTCGCTGGACTTCTCGCTCACCGCCGACTCCCGTCCCGGTACGGTGCCGGGACGGCACCCTGGTACGCCGAAGGCGGTGCCGCGGCAACGGCTGCGCGCCGTTCGGCTTTCGCGTTGCTCCCCTCTCCGGGCGCGTGTTAGCCTCCGGCGCGGCTCGTGGGAGCGTTCCGCCCGCCGCCGGCGAGGTCCGCCGAACCCGACGTCGCGGGGTCGTGCGATCGCGTGATGAATCTGCCGACAAGCCTGACCCTCTTTCGCATCTTCCTGGTGCCGTTCCTGGTGGTGGTCCTGCTCGCGCCTCCCTCGCGGCTCGCGGACACGCCCTTCTTCGGCACCGCGATTCCCGCTCCGCGCGAGGTGCTCGGCGTCGCCATCTTTCTTCTCGCGAGTGCGAGCGACTGGCTCGACGGCTATCTGGCCCGCCGGAGGAACCAGGTCACGACCCTGGGAACGCTGCTCGATCCGATCGCCGACAAACTGCTGACGTCGGCCGCGTTCATCTCGCTCGTGGAGATGGGCCTCGCGCCGGCGTGGATGGTGGTGATCATCGTCGGCCGCGAGTTCGTCGTGTCGGGTCTGCGCTCGATCCTCGCCGTCCACGGCGTGGCGCTGCCCGCGTCGGCGTGGGGCAAGCTGAAGACGCTGAGCCAGATCGTGGCCATCGTCCTGTTGATCCTGACGCGGACGCTGGACCGGTGGGGTCGGTACGGGTTCCTCGGCGTGGCGGCGCTGTGGGTCTCGATGCTGCTCGCGCTGGTGTCGGCGTTTCTCTATCTGGCGCGGTTCCTGCGGGCCTCGTCGGTGCTCATGCGGGACGGGGGCGCGGGAGGGGGCTCTTGAGACGCGCTCTGCGGCAGATCCGCGCGAGGTTGGCGGCCGGTCTGTTGACGGCGCTCCCCTTCGTCGTGACCGTCTGGCTCCTCGGGTTCCTGTTCCGGCTGGTGGACCGGGTCCTGACCGCCCGCTCTCTGCGGCTTCTGGAGCTGATCGGGAGCGCCGGGGCGCTTCCGGTGTGGTCGATCAGGCTCGCGAGCGTTCTCGTCGTCATGCTGGCGCTCTACCTTCTCGGGATCGCGGCCACCCACGTCGCCGGCCGGCAGCTCCTCCGCCTGGTCGAGTGGCTTCTGGCGCGCGTCCCCCTCCTGGGTGGCGTCTACCGGACGCTCCGGCAGGTCGCCGACGCGGTGGGAACGGGCGCGTCGTCGGCCTTCCGCCGCTGCGTGCTGATCGAGTACCCTCGGCGGGGGCTTTGGACCATGGCCTTCGTCACGAACGAGCGGCGGGTGACCGCCGGAGCGGCGGGCGAGCCGCTCGTGCCGGTCTTCCTGCCGACCACGCCGAACCCGACGTCCGGATACTTCCTCCTCGTCCCGGAGAGCGAGTGCCGCCCGCTGGACATACCGGTGGAGGAGGGGGTGAAGTTGGTGGTTTCGGGGGGCATCCTGCTCCCGCCGCTGCGCGAAGGACCGGAGGAACGCCCGTGAGGCTCCCCGAGGCGGTGATCATCCTCGTCGGCCGCGAGCTGGTGACGGCGGCGCAAGCGGACGAGACGGGGCCGCGGCTCGCCGCGAGGCTGTCGGCGCTCGGCTGCACCATCCGGGCGCGCATCTTCGTCCCCGACAGCGGGGAGATCCTCGCCGCGGTCGTGAGGGACCAGCTGGCGGCCGGTGTCGACGTCATCCTGGTCAGCGGAGGGCTCGGGCCGACTCCCGACGATCGGACGCGCGAGGCGATCGCCGAGGCGCTGGGTTCGGCCCTCCAGCGGGACGAAACGGCCTGGGAAGCGATCGAGAGACGGTACGAGGAGCGGGGCCGCGACGTGCCGCCGGGGGCGGAGCGCCAGGCGCTCTCTCCGACGGGGGCGGAGTTTCTCCCCAACCCGATCGGCACCGCGCCCGGCTTTCTCGTCCGCGCCGGGCGGACCCTGCTCTTCGCCCTTCCCGGCGTGCCCCGCGAATTCGAGGCCGTCTTCACCAGGAGCGTCGAGCCGGAACTGCGCCGGACGTTCGGCTCCCGAGTGGCGGTGGCCTCCGAGCGGCTTCACGTCGTGGGGCTCCCCGAGGCCGATCTCCACCGGATCGTGACGCGGGTCGTGGGGGAGGAATCGGGCGTCGAGGTGCACTACCTCGCGCGCCACGGAGAGGTCGAGCTGCTGCTCGACTGCCGGGCGGAGCGTCCCGCCCTGGCACGCGAGACGCTCGCCGAGGCGCTGGCGGCCCTCGAAAAGGCGCTGGGCGATCGGGCCTACGCGCGCGGCGACCGAACCCTGGTCGCGGTCGTCCGGGATCGGCTCCAGGAGCGGGGCTGGACGCTGGCGACGGCGGAATCGTGCACCGGCGGGCTGGTGGCCAAGAGGATCACCGACCTCGCCGGGTCGAGCGCGTTCTACCTCGGGGGCACCGTGAGCTATGCGGACGCGCTCAAGCGCGCGCAGCTCGACGTGCCGGCAGCCCTTCTCGACCGCAGCGGGGCGGTGAGCGGCGAGGTCGCGCGGGCGATGGCGATCGGCTGCAAGGAGAAGCTCGGCAGCGACGTGGCGTTGGCGGTGACGGGGATCGCCGGTCCCGGAGGCGGCAGCTCGGAAAAGCCGGTCGGTCTCGTCTACGTGGGGCTGGCCCTTCCCGGCAGGACGCTCTCCACGCGCCACACCTTTCTCGGCGACCGCACCGCGATCCGCAGTCTCGCCGCAGCCGCGGCGCTCGACGAGGTTCGCCGCGCCCTGTCGGGACTGCCGCCGCTGGGGCAGCCGGTCCCTGCGGCCGAAGGGGACGAGGTGGAATGACTTGGCGGCTCTTCCTGGCGGTCGCGGTCCCGGAAGCGACGCGGCGGCGGCTCGCCGAGTGGGCGCGGGGGCACGCGGGGAAGGGCTGGCGCCCGGTCGGGGAACGGCAGATCCACCTCACGCTCCGGTTCCTCGGGGAGACGCCCGCAACGCGTGCGGAGGCCATCCTGCACGCGGTGGAACGGGCGGTGGCGGCCGCCGAGCCGTTCGCGGTTCCGATCCGGGGCTGGGGCGTCTTTCCGGGACCGTCGCGGGCCCGAATCCTCTGGGCCGGTGTGGACGACCGCGATGGCCGGCTGGCTCGCCTCGCCGCCGCGGTCGAAGCGGCGGTGGTCGCGGCCGGGTTCCCCCCGGAAACGCGTCCCTTCCGCGCGCACCTCACGCTCGCCCGGGCGGGCCGCGGTGTCGGCCGCCCGGCCCTCCCGGGCCGCCCGAACGGGACGGAGCCGGTCTTCGGATCCCTGCCGGTGTCGGAGGTGGCGCTGATGCGCAGCCACCTGCTTCCGGAGGGGGCGCGGTACGAGCGGGTCGGCGCAGCCGGGCTCGGAGCAGCGGGAGAGGAGCGGGCGGAACGATGACGGCCCGGGTCGCCGCAGCGGTCCTGGTGGGCTACCTCGCGGGATCGATCCCGTTCGGGCTGATCCTGGTGAAGGCCGCCCGCGGTCTCGACATCCGCCGGATCGGCTCGGGGAACATCGGCGCGACGAACGCGCTGCGCGCCGGCGGGGTCGGGATCGGCGTGGCCACGCTCCTCCTCGACCTGCTCAAGGGAGTTGCCGGCTTTCTCGGCGGGCGGGCGGTGGCCGGACCCGGGCCGGGGTGGGAGATCGGGCTGCTCGCGGCCGCGCCGGTCGTGGGGCACATGTTCCCGCCATGGCTCCGCTTCCGGGGCGGCAAGGGGGTGGCGACGGCCCTCGGGGTCCTCCTCGCGTCCGACCCGGTCCTCCTCGTACCGACCCTGGCGGTGTTCCTCCTCCTGGCCGGTCCGTCGCGCCGGGTCTCGCTGGGTTCGCTCGGGGCGGCGGTCGCGGCGCCGGCGGCGGCGATGTGGCGGCACGGTTCCACCGGGTACGCCTGGGGCCTGGCCGCGATCGGACTGCTCGTGATCTTCCGGCACCGGGACAACGTCCGGCGGCTGCTGGCCGGCCGTGAACCGCCGATCGGAGGTGCCGGCGGCGGAAAGGCGTCATGACCGGCCCGGTGGCCGTGGTGGGGGCCGGCTCGTGGGGCACGGCCCTCGCCGTCCACGCTGCCGGGGGCGGCCCCGTGCGACTCTGGTGCCGCCGGCCGGAGCTGGCCGCGGAGATCGGGGCGCGCCGAACGAACGAGTCCTACCTCCCCGGTGTCGTGTTGCCGCCGG
>RFHH01000127.1 GCA_003696075.1 Acidobacteriota bacterium | reverse complement strand
GCCTCCTCCCCGCCGCGCTCCCTGTCCATCGCCGCCAGCGAGGCGGCCGCCGCGCTCAGGCGTTCCAGCACGGAAGCGGGCGGCTCCCCGCCGCCCGCCACCGCCGCCTCGATCTCTTCCTTCGCCTGCCACAGCTCGGCGAACAGGCGCGCGCGCCGCCGCACCTCGTCGAGCGAACCGTACCGGCGCACCATCGCCTTGGCGGTCTTCTCGCCGATGCCCGGAACCCCGGGGACGTTGTCGGTCTTGTCCCCCATCAGCGCGAGCACGTCGACGACCTGCTCGGGACGGACCCCGAACAGCTCCTCCACGCCCTCGGGATCCAGCATGCGGTCGTCCTTGGCCGGGTTGAGCACGCGCACGGGCCCGCCGACGAGCTGGTAGAGATCCTTGTCCGAGGTCACGATGACCACGTCCAGGCCGCGTTCGACCGCCTGCTTCGCGAGCGTGGCGATCACATCGTCCGCCTCGTAACCCTCAGCGGTCAGCTCGGGCCAGCCCAGGACGCGGCAGGCCTCGCGGGCGATCGGGAACTGCTGCACGAGTTCGGCGGGCGGCTCCGGCCGATTCGCCTTGTAGGCGGCGAACAGGTCGTCTCGGTGCGTGGGCCCCTCCAGGTCGAACGCGACGCCGAGATGCTCCGGGCGGCGCTCGCGGACGATCTTGCGGACGGTGTTGACGAGGCCGAGGACGCCCGAGGTCGGGGTGCCGTCGGGCGCGGTCAGCCGTCCGATCGCGAAGAACGAGCGGAAGACGGTGTAGGTGCCGTCGACCAGGTAGACGGTCGCACGGCTCCGGTTGTCCCGCGCGCCGCTCACCCCGCGCTCCTCCCCGCACGGCGACGCGCCGTGCGCCCGCTTATTGTAAGGGTGGAGGCCGCACCGGCGGGCCGGGCGGCGGCGGAGCGTGGATGGAGCTGACGGTCGTCATCCCGTGCCGGGACGGCGGGACGCGTCTCGAGGAGACGCTCGACGCGCTGGCCGCCGCGCGGCCGCCCGCCGGAGGCATGGAGGTCGTCGTTTCGGACGACGGGAGCCGCCCCCCGCTCGCGCCGCGCCCCAGACCGGGGCTGCCGATCCGGGTGGTCCGCAGCGAGACGCCCCGCGGGCGCGCCGCCGCGTGCAATCGCGGTCTCGAAGCGGCGGCGGGCCGCGTGGTGCTCGTCCTCGACGACGACATGACCGTCTCCCCGGAGACACCGGCCGGCCACGCCGGCGCTCATCGGGAAGAGCTTCCTCCGCGCGCCGTCGTGGGGCGAATCGATCCGGATCCGCGCTGCTTTCGAGGGCCGTTCGGGCGGTTCCTCGCGGAGGAGGAACGGCGCCGGCACGACCGGCTCGCCGCCCGGCGGGAGGACGTCGCCTACACCGACTGCCTCACGGGCCACTTCTCGGTGCTCCGGCGGGTCCTGCGCGACGCGGGCGGCTACGACGAGGGGTTCACCGGCTACGGCCTCGAGGACATCGAACTCGCCTTCCGGCTCCGGCGGGCGGGCGTGCCGATCGTCTACCGCCCCGAGCTCGCCGCCCGGCACCGGTCCGCTCACGCCGGTTTCCGGGAACACTGCCTGCGCCACCTCGAGGTCGGCGCGATGGCGGTCCGGTTCGCGCGGGCTCATGACGATCCCGGCGTCCGGGCCTTCCTACGGGTGGACGGCATGGACCCGCGGGCGGAGCCGAGCCGGTTCCGGCGCGCGATGGCGCGGGCGCACCGCCTCGTGCGCCGATCCCCCGCCGGGCTGCGCCCCCTCTTGCTCCTCGGCGGCCGGGCCGCGGCCGGGGTCCTGGGAGTCACCGGCCCGGTGAAGCTCCGTCACGCCGTGTATCACATGGTCCGCGACATGCACTTCGCCGCCGGTGTCGCCGGCGCGCTCGAGCGCGGCCGCTCGACCTGACCCGAAGGCCGCCCCCTCCCCGCTCCGCTCGCACGGGGCCCGCGCCGGGAGGCGAGCGCGATGCCCGCGACCACCAGGGCGGTTCCGGCGAGCGTCCGCGGGGTGACCGGCTCGCCGAGGGCGAGCGCGCCGATCGCCACCGCCGCCACCGGTGTCGCGTAGGCGACGAGGGCGAGGCGCGACGCCGGCATGTGGAGCAGGAGCCAGTAGTAGAGACTGAACGTCACCGCCGACCCGACCAGCGCAAGGTAGAGCAGCGCGCCGACCGACCGGCCGTCCAGGACGACGGGGCGGCCCCTTTCGACCGCGAGCGCGACGGCCGCCGCGATCGCCGCGCCGATGGCCATCGGCACCGCGGAGATCGACAGGGGGTGCACGTCGCGGCCCCACCGCTTGACGGCGACGTTGGCCACCGCGGAAGCGAGAGGGGCCAGGAGGAGCACCGCGGCCGCGAACGGAACACCCGGCCCGCCGAGCGCCGTCAGGTCCTCGGAGAAGATCGCCGCCACACCCGCGAAGCCGGCGGCGAGCCCCGTCCAGGCGGCGGCTCCCAGCCGCTCGCCGGGGAGGAAGAAGTGGGCGAGCACGGCGACGAACAGCGTGAAGGTCGCGAAGATCACGGCCGCGAGTCCCGAGGGCACCCATTGCTCGGCCCAGTAGACGAGGCCGTACGACACGCCGTAGCTGAGCAGGCCGTTGACGAGCCACAGCCTCCGCTCCCTCCGCAGGCGGCCGAGCGGCACTCCGAGGGCCCGCCCGGCGGCGAGGAGCACGGCGGACGCGATCGCGAAGCGCAGGGCGACGCCGGTCATCGGCGGGATCCCGGCGAGTCCGATGCGGATCGCCGCCCAGGTCGTCCCCCAGATCGCGACCAGCGCGGCGAGGGCGGCCCCGCGGAGCCACGGTCCGGGTCGATCGAACGCGTTCACTCGGCCGCGGTCCCCGCCGCCGGCGCGAAGCCCGCCTCCCTCAGCCAGGACTCCGCCTCCTCGCGGCGTTCCTTTTCTATGGCGAAGACGACCCGGGTTCCCTCGGGAATGTCCTCGAGCCCCGCGGCGGGAGCGGCCTTGCGGCCGCGGCACACGGCGAGAGGCACCAGCGGGGCCGGACTGTCGAGCGACGCGGCGGAGGGCTCGATCCGCGCGGCGGCGACCCAGGTCTCCACGGAGACCTCGCCGCGCTCCGCCAGGCGCGCCCACCGGTCCAGCGTCCGCGGGGCTCCGAACAGGACCTTCGCGTCGAGGTCGTGCACCATGCCGGGGCTGACGCTGCCGTGGCCATGGCGCAGCGCCACGTAGAGATCGGGGCCGCGGGCGATCTCCCGGACCTTGTCGGCGAACAGCAGGTTGACCTCGTCGTTGGGCGTCACCGCGACGCAGCCGGCGCGCGTTTCGACCTCGGCTCTCAACAGCGTCCGCTCCTCGAGCGCGTTGCCGAAGACGACCGGGAAGCCTCCGTCGAGGGCGTCCTGGGCGGAGTCCGGGTTGGCGTCGACGAAGACGACCGCCTCGCCCGCGTCCCGGAGCGCGCGCCCGAGGAGCAGGCCGAGCGGGTTGGCCCCGAGCACCAGCCATCCCTCGCGCGCCGGACGCCTTAGACCGAGAAGGCCCGCGACGACGCCGCCGGTCAGGCCGGCCAGCGTGACGGTGATCGCGATCACGAGGAAGACCAGCGCCTGCAGTCGCGGGCCGCCGGGGATGCCCGCGGCGTCGAGCTCCTGGGCGAAGAGGGAGGCCACGGCCGCCGCCACGATCCCGCGGGGAGCGAGCCAGGCGAGGAGGACCCGCTCGCGCCACGGCGTCTTCGTGCCGGCGGTGGCCAGCAGCACCTGCGCCGGACGCACGACCAGGACGAGGGCCGCCACGGTGGCGGCGGCGCGCCAGCCGAGCGCCCGCACCTCCTCGAGGCGGACGCCGGCCGCGAGGAGCACGAACAGCATGCCGATGAACATCACCGTCAGCTGCTCTTTGAACTCCTGGAGATCGCGCGAGACACGCGTGCGCACGTTGCCGGTGACGAGCCCGGCCGCGGTGGCGGCGGCGATGCCGCTCTCCGGCAGGAACGAATCGGAGAGCTGGAACAGCAGCAGCACGAACGAGAGCGTGAAGACGTTGGCCAGCCCTTCGGGCACCACCCGTCGCGCGCGCAGGGCGAGCGCGAGGAGCGCTCCTCCCGCCCCTCCGATCGCCACCCCGGCTCCGAGCCGTCCGGCGCCGCGCCCGAGGCCCGCCAGGAGGGACGCTCCGGAGGGTGCCAGCGCGACCTCGAGCGCCACCATCGCCGCCACCGCCCCGATGGCGTCGATCAGGACCCCTTCCGCCTCGAGCACGGTGGCGACGTCCCGGCGGATCCTCAAGCGTCGGAGCAACGGGGTGACGACCGTCGGGCCCGTGACGATCACCAGCGAGCCGAACAGCGCCGACAGCCTCAGGTCCCACCCCATCAGCAGCCGGGCCGACAGGGCACCGCCGACAGCGGTGACCAGCGCCCCCACCGTCACCAGACGGCGGATCACCCGGGCCTCGCGCATCAGCCGGGCGAGGTTGAGGTTGAGCCCGCCTTCGAAGAGGATCACCGCGACGGCGAACCCGACCAGCGCCGGCACGGCTCCACCGAGCCGGCGCGGATCGACCAGCCCGGCGCCGTCCGGGCCGATCGCCACTCCGGCCGCCAGCAGGAGGACGATCCCCGGCACGCGGAGGTGGCGGGCGATGGCCTGGGCGGCCATCCCCACCGCGAGCGCGATCGCGAGGATCAGCGCGCCGCCCGGCTCGCCGTGCATCCGTCGCGCTCAGGGCGCCGCGGCGGCCCGGTGCTGCTGCTCGAGCAGGCCGAACGCCGCCTGGATCGTGTGCGCCCAGTTCGGGCTTTCCAGCCCCTCGGCGAGGAGCGCGCGCGCCGGCTCGCCGTCGAGCCGCGCCGCTCCGCGGAGCGCCTCGAGCGCCGCGGTGTAGGCGGCTCCCTCCTGCGCCTCCCGGCTCGCCTGCCAGGCGGCGCGGAAACCCTCGAGCGCGCCGTCGCCGCCGCGGTCGGCGAGCGCCGTCACCGCGACCCGCCGCACCTGGGCGCTCGCGTCGCCCGCGAGGCGGACGAGCCAGGCGGTGACGTCGGTCCCTTCCGGCGCTCGCGCGAGCGCCTCGGCGGCGCGGTAGCGCACCTCCTCCCGGTCCGAGGCCACGGCGGCGTCGATCGCCTTCCGCACCGCGTCGTCGAGCACACCGGCGCGGAGAAGCGCGCCCGCCGCCTCCACGCGGCCGACCGGATCCTCGGCGGTCAGGTAGGTGCGCAGCTTCGCCACCGCCTGGTCCCCTCCCAGGCGCCCGAGCGCCCGGATCACGGCGATGACGTTCTCGCGGTACCGGGCGTAGGGGAGGATCGCGGCGACGTCCTCCGCGCCGCCGATCGCACCGAGCGCTTCGATCACCGGCGCCCGCCGCTCGCCGTGCTGGGCCTTCAGGGCGCCGCGGAGGACGAGCCTGGCGCGATCGTCTCCGGCCGCCTCGAGCGCGGCCGCCGCGGCGGCCACCTTGACGCCGTCCTCGGAGTTGATGTCCCGTTCCGCTTCCTCGGCGCAGACCCGCGAGCCGATCGCGGCGAGCGCGGCGCAGGTCTCGGTGTCCAGGACGCCCTCGGCCGTCCGCCGGGCCTTCTCGAGCAGCTCGCGCCCGCTGCCGTCGCCGAGCCGGGCGAGGGCCCGTGCGGCGGCGCGGCGGACGAGTTCGTTCCCGTCCTCGAGCAGCGGCCGGATCCGATCCGTTGCACCGGGCGTTCCCCACCGCGCCAGCGTGGCGACCGCTTCGCGCCGCATCTCGAAGGACGGCGAAGCGAGCGCCTCGTCGATGAGGGGATCCGCCTCTGGAAGGCCCGGGTGGTCGGCGGCGAGCGTCAGCACCAGGACCTTCAGTTGCGGCCCTCCCTGCCAGGCCTCTTCGATCTGCCGCCGCGCCTCGGCCACCTCGCGCGGCTCGCCCGGCCCGCACGCGACCCCGGACGCCGCGAGAAGCGCGGCGGCGGCACCAGCGATCGTCCGCTTCACGTTTGCGTTCACGGTCCCGCTCCCTGTTGCCGGTGCGCGAGGGCGACACCGGCGATGAGGTAAAAGGCCTTGGCCGCCACCAGCCCGTCCAGGCGGCCGGGGCCGATCTCCACCAGGTCCGCCCCGACGATGCGGCGCGACCGCCCCACCGCCGCGACGAGCCCGACGAATTCCCGCCAGGTCAGTCCGCCCGGAACGGGCGTGCCGGTGCCGGGGCACAGGGCGGGCTCGAGCCCGTCCATGTCGAGGCTGATCCAGACGTCGGGGGGCAGGGCCTCGATCACCTCGGCCACCACGTCGTCGTATCGCCTCCCCGCCGCCAGCGCCGCGCCGATCGCCGCGTCGGTGAACCAGACGCAGCGGCCCACCGCCTCCTCGCGCGCCCTCGTGTCGGCCGGCGCGATGTCTCGGAGGCCCACGGCGACGATCCTCTGCACGCCCTCGATCGAGAGAGCGGCGTGCATCGCCGCGGCGTGGGAGGTCGCCATCCCTTCGTAGCTCGGGCGCAGGTCGGGGTGGGCGTCGATCTGGAGGATGCCGATGCCGGACCGGCGCTCCGCCGCGGCGCGGAAGGCGCCCACGCTCACCGCGTGCTCTCCGCCGAGAACCACCGGCAGACGCTCCGTGGCGAGCAGTCCCCGGCACGCCCGGTAGACCCATTCCTGCACAGCGCGCCCGATCGCGTCCGCTCTGGCCGCCGCCGCCGCATCCCCGTTCCGCGCATCCGCCACCGCGGCCCGCGCGGAGCGCGACGCCCGCCGGATCGCCGGCTCCTCGTCGAGCGCGCCGATCCCGGCGGCGTACGGTTCGCCCGCCACCGGATCGTGCAGGTCGACGTCCCTGGAGGCCTCCACCAGCGCGCGCGGGCCGTCCGCGGTGCCCGCCGCCCCGGAGCAGGTGGCTTCGTAGGGAACCGGGACGGCGACGACGCGGCACTCCTCGAGCGGAAGCCCGAGGTCGAACAGGCCGCGGTCGGCTCGTCCGGGGGCGTCCGGATCGAGCGGGCGCGGCGGTCGCGGGGGCCCGTCCGGAAGCCGCGGGGGCGGAATCGTCATCGTCATCCCTCCCGTCCCGGTTCGATCCGGTCGCCCGCCTGGATCGGTTCCCCGGGGGCCAGCTCGAGGTCGATCTCGAAACCGCCCGCCTCCGTCCGCCTCACGACGCCCGCCCGGGGAGGGCCGCCATGGCCCCCGGCGATCCGGACCCTCGTCCCCGGCGGCGCCGCCCACGGCCGGTCGAGCCGGACCTGCGCCCGGCCGTCCCGCTCGCGGACGGACAGGATCGCCGGCCCGAGTGGGGTGGCGGGGCCGTGCCACTCGAAGCGCGCCTCGCCGCTGCGCGGGATGCGGAGGTAGCGGTGCGTCGAGCGCCAGTCCGGAAGGACGAACAGCTCCGCCCCCGGACCGTCCCGCACGGTCATCTCGACGTGCAGGTGCCCGATCACCGCCGCATCGTAGCCGCGGGCGGCGATCCTCGCCGCATAGTCGCGCAGCCGGGAGGGAGGCACGTCGGTCTTCCTCGGGAGGTTCCGGTGGCGCAGCGCCCGCTCGATCCGGGCGCCCGCGGCGAGACCGGCCCGCGCGGGCAGGAGCGCGAAGGCACGGCGGACGCCGCGCGAGCGGATCAGCGCCCGGAAGGCGTGGCCGCGGCGGTCGGCCGGGTCGATGAGGTCGCCGTGGGCGAGAAGCCACCGCCGGCCCGCCCAGGGCGCCGCCGACACGCTCTCGGCGACCTCGTCGAACGCCCGCCCGCGCCAGACCCCGGCCGAGAATTCCCGGTTCCCTTCGATGAACGTCACCCGGACGCCGCCGGCGCGGAGCGCCGCGCAGGCGTCGAGCACCGCGCGGTGGTGCGGGAGCGTGAACTTCTCCTCGCCGAGCCAGAGCGAGAAGATGTCGCCGAGAAGGACGAGCCGGTCGGTGTCGCCGGCGCGGGCCGCGAGAAACTCCAGGAACGGCGCCAGCTCCGGATCGTCCGGCCCGACGTGCGCGTCGGCGACGACGACCAGATCGCGTTCTCGGTCGCAGGCAGCCACCGTCGTCATCCCCTTCCCCGCGCCTGCCGGCGCGGTCGCGCGCGGGGCGGGCCCGTACCTTACCGCGAAACGGCGCGGAGGCCCGTCAGCCCCCGTTTTCGCCGGCCGCGAGACGCGCGTGGAAGGCGCGGCGGAAGGCGTCGAACGTTCCACTCGCGATCGCCTCGCGCATCCGCCGCATCAGGTCGAGATAGAAGTGGAGGTTGTGGATCGTGCCGGCCCGGGGCCCGAGCATGTTCCCGGTCGTGTACAGATGGCGCAGGTAGGCACGACTGAACCGGCGGCAGACGGGGCAGGCGCACTCCTCGTCGACCGGCCGCGGGTCGTCGCTGTGGCGCGCGTTGCGCATGTTGAGCGTGCCGCGCGAGGTGAACAGCTGCGCCGTGCGGCCGTGCCGCGTCGGAAGCACGCAGTCGAACAGGTCGAAGCCGTGCGCGACGGCTTCGACGAGGTCCTCCGGCCGGCCGATCCCCATCAGGTAGCGCGGGCGGTCGCGCGGCAGGAGCGGGCCGGTGAGGGCCACCACCGCCCGGGCCTCCTCCCGCCGCTCCCCCACCGAGACCCCGCCGACGGCGTACCCGTCGAGATCGTGCGCGACCGTCCGCTCCAGGCTCTCGCGCCGCAAATCCTCGAACACCCCTCCCTGCACGATGCCGAACAGCGCCGCGGTGCGGTCCGACCGGGCCGCGACGGCCCGCGGGAGCCAGCGCAGCGTCCGTTCCATGGCCCGGCGCGCCTCTCCGCGGTCGGCCGGCGCGCCGGTGCAATCGTCGAGCGGCATCATCAGGTCCGATCCCAGCGCCTCCTGGATCCGGATCGCGGACTCGGGGGTGAGCCTCCGGCGGGTCCCCTCGACGTCGTCGTTGAAGACGACGCCGTCGTCGTCGATCGACCGCAGGCCGGCGAGGGAGAAGACCTGGTAGCCGCCGGAGTCGGTGAGGATCGGCCCGTCCCAGCCGCAGAAGGCGTGCAGGCCGCCCAGCCGCCGGATCCGCTCCTCGCCGGGCCGGACGTGAAGGTGGTACGTGTTGGCGAGGATGATCGACGCCCCGAGCGTGCGCACCTCGTCCGGAAGCAGGCCGTTGACGGCGCCGCGCGTGCCGACCGGCATGAACGCGGGGGTCGGCACCACCCCCCGGCGCGTTTCGATCTCCCCGCACCTGGCGGTTCCGTCCTCGGCCAGGACGGTGAACCGCAGCGGCCGCTCTTCGTCCGCCCTCGCCATCAGATCACCAGCATCGCATCGCCGTAGGAGTAGAAACGGTAGCCGCGCGCGACGGCCTCGCGGTAGGCGGCGAGCACCCTCTCCCTCCCGGCGAACGCGGCGACGAGCATCAGCAGGGAGGAGCGCGGCAGATGAAAGTTGGTGAGCAGCGCGTCGACGTAGGCGAACGGCCGCCCGCCGGGAGGATCGTCCTCGGCGGGCGCGATGAACAGTCGCGTGACGCCGCCGCCCGGCCGGGGTTCCCCGCCGGGAGCCGGCGGCCGGGACTCGAGCGCGCGCACCACGGTCGTGCCGACGGCCACCACCCGGCCGCCGCGCCGCCTCGTTTCGGCGATCGCCCGGGAGGCCGCCTCGGGAACGTCGTACCGCTCGCCGTGCAGTTCCACGTCGCGGGTGTCGGTCGCGGCGAGCGGGCGGAACGTGCCCTCGCCCACGTGCAGCGTCACCCGGGCGATCCGGACACCGCGCTCCTCGAGGCGCTGGAGCAGGGGCTCGCCGAGGTGAAGTCCGGCGGTCGGCGCCGCGACCGCTCCGGGAACCCGCGCGTAGACCGTCTGGTAGCGGACCCGGTCGCGCCCCAGGCGCGGGTCGTCGGGAGACCGCTTGATGTAGGGCGGCAGCGGCGGACGCCCGTGGCGCTCGAAGAGCCGCTCCGGGGTGAGCGGACCGTCGAACCGTACGAGGGCGCGGCCCTCGGGGCCGGGGGCCCGTTCGACGATCGCCGCGTTGCCGCCGGGCAGCTCGATGCGCTCCCCCGCGCGCAGCGGGCGCGACGAGCGGACCAGCGCCGGAAACGGGCCGCCGGCCAGCGGGTCGGTCACCAGCAGCTCCACCCGCCCTCCGGTGGAGCGGCGGCCGAAGAGACGGGCGGGGACCACCCGGGTGTCGTTGACGACGAGCAGATCGCCGGGAGCGAGCAGTTCCGGAAGGTCGGAGACGGACCGATGCGCGAGGCTTCCGTCCGACCGGTCGAGCACGAGCAGTCGCGCCGATTCCCGCGGCTCGGCGGGCTCCTGGGCGATCCGCTCCGGCGGCAGGTCGTAGTCGAAGAGGGAGACGTCCATGGCGGTCAGAAGAGGACCGGAGAAAGCGACTCGGTGAGCAGGGCGATGACCGCGAGGGCGATCGTGTTCGTCACGACGCCGGCCCGCACCATCTGGGGGATGGTGACATAGCCGGTCCCGAAGACGATCGCGTTCGGCGGCGTCGCCGCCGGCATCATGAAGGCCATCGAGGCGGCCAGGGCGGCCGGCAGCATCAGCCGCACCGGTTCGGTCCCCAGCGGGCCGGAAGCGGCGAGCAGCAGCGGGAGGACCATCGCCGTCGTCGCCGTGTTGGACGTGAACTCGGTGAGCAGCATCACGACCGCCCCCACCAGGACGACGAAGAGTGGGAGCGGGATTCCGGCGAGGGCGACCGCCGTGCCGCCGATCCGCTGGTCGAGCCCGCTCGCCTTGAATCCCTCCGCGAGCGCCAGCCCGCCGCCGAACAGGAGCAGGACCTCCCAGGGAAGTTCACCGAACACGCGGCGGTCGAGCAGCCGCCCCCCCTGCCCGTCGGGAAGGAGGAACAGCGCGACGGCAGCCGCGGCGGCGATCGCCCCGTCGTGGAGTTGCCCGGCGCCGACGAGCGCCTCCTCCCACAGGGGCCGCGTCACCCACGCCAGCGCCGCGGCGAGGATGACCGCGATCGTCCTCCTCCCGGCGGCTCCCATCGGCGGGAGGGCGGCGAGCTGCTCGCGCACGATCCGCCGGCCGCCGGGGAGCCGGTCGAGCTCCGGCGGGAACGCGCCGCGCACGAGCCACAGCCAGGCCGCCGGGAGCATCACGAGCATCAGCGGCAGCCCCACGGCCATCCAGCGGACGAAGGTCACCGGCACGCCGGTCTGCTCCTCGACGATGCCGGCGAAGACCAGATTGGGCGGCGAGCCGATCAGCGTGCCGACGCCGCCGATGGAGGCGGCGTAGGCGATCCCGAGCATGACCGCGGTGCCGAAGCGGAAGCGGCCCGGCGAGACGTCGGCCTCGGGGCTGCGGGCGGAGACGAGCGACGCCGCGTGTCCCACCAGCGCGAGGCCGACCGGCATCATCATCGCCGCGGTGGCCGAGTTGCTCACCCACATCGACAGCAGGGCGGTGGCCGCCATCAGGCCGAACAGGATCCGCGAGGGGCGCTCGCCCATCAGCGCCACGATGCCCAGGGCGAGCCGCCGGTCGATCCGCCAGCGGGCGAGGGCGCGCGCCATCAAGAACCCCCCCAGAAAGAGAAGGATCAGCGGATCGCCGTACCGCGCGCACACCTGCCGCGCCGGGAGGATCCCGAGAACCGGAAGGGCGAAGACCGGAACGAGCGCGGTGGCGCCCAGCGGAATCGCCTCGCTGATCCACCAGGCCGCCATCAGGAGGGCCACCCCCGCCATCCGCCGCGCCGGCTCGGCCTCGGCACCTCCCGCCGGGAAGGCCGCCGCGGCCGCGAACAGGGCGGCGCCGGCGATCAGTCCCACCCGGGACCTCCAGCTCGGGCCGGCGCTCATGACGCGTAGGGCACCGGGTCCTCGATCCCGGCGCGCCGGAAGGCCTCCCGCCGGAGCCAGCACGACTCGCAGCGGCCGCAGGCCACATCGTCGTTCCGGTAGCAGGACCACGTCAGATCGAAAGGCGCCCCCGCCTCCGCTCCGAGCCGAACGATCTCGTGCTTTCTGAGGCCGACCAGCGGGGCGCGGATCTCGAGCGAGCGACCCGCGCGCGTGCCGAGCTGCACGGCGCGCTCGAACGCCTCGAGGAAAGCCGCCCGGCAGTCGGGGTAGCCGGAGCTGTCCTGCTCGACCGCCCCGATGTACACCGCCCGCGCTCCGATCACCTCCGCCCAGGAGACGCCGGCGGCGAGCAGGTGGGCGTTGCGGAACGGGACGTACGTCGGCGGGATCCCCGGACCCGGCGGACCTTCCGGAATCGGCCGGGAGGGGTCGGTCAGCGCCGAGCCGCCGAGCTCGTGCAGGAATCGAAGATCGACGATCCGCCGCCGCTCGGGCGGAACGCCGAGCCGCTCCGCGATCGCTTCGAACGACCTCCTCTCCCGCGCCGCCGTCCTCTGGCCGTAGCTGGCGTGCAGGAGGGCGAGGTCGTGCTCGCGCGCCGCCAGCGCCGCCGTGACGCACGAATCGAGCCCACCGGAGAGGAGCACCACCGCCAGCGGCTTGCCGCGCATGTCAGATCCCCCGATCCCGCCCCGGCCAGATCGCCTTGTGGATCTGGATCTGGAGCCGCGCCGGCAGGCGGTCCTCGAGCATCCATCCGGCCAGGCGCTCCGGCGCGCAAAGCCCGTGCGCCGGCGCGAACAGCACCGCCCCCCGGAACGACGCCAGATCGCGCCGCAGGATCCGGCGCGCCGCTTCGTAGTCGGTTCGGTCGGCGATCACGAACTTCACCTCGTCCCGCTCGGACAGCCGCCGGAGGTTCTCCGGATCCATGCGCTCGTGCATGCCCGAGGAGGGCAGCTTGACGTCCAGGATCCTCACCACGGAAGGCGGCAGCACCGAGATGTCCTGATCCCCGCCCGTCTCCACCACGACGTCGAGCCCGAGATCCTCCGCCAGGTGCCGGGCGAGCGGGACGACGCCCGGCTGGAGCAGCGGCTCCCCGCCCGTCAGGCACACGTGGGCCAGCCCGGAGGCCTCCACCTCCCGCGCGATCTCCCCCGCCTTTCGCCAGGTGCCCTCGCGGAAGGCCCACGCGGTGTCGCACCACGAACAGCGGAGGGCGCACCCCGTGAACCGGACGAAGACCGTGGGCAGGCCGGCGCGCGTCCCTTCTCCCTGGATGGAGGCGAACAGCTCCGCGACGCGGAGCCTCCTCCGCGCCGCGGAAGCCCACGGCTCCGCCGCCCGGCCGAGCCACGCCGCCGGCCGCCCGCGCGGCGGCCTGCGCGCGACGCCCGTCACCCCGCCGCCTCCCGCCGCGCGTCGGCGCGCCATCTCTCGGCGAGGCTGCGGGAGGGGGCGCGGCGCCGGCCGGCGAGGGCGCGGAGCACCGCGAGGTTCTCCCGGTCCTCGACCAGATCCCTTCCTTTCGGCGTTTCCAGGACGGCGGGCAGCCCGTCGAACGCCGGGTCGTTCATCAGCCGGACGAACGCCCCGAACGGAATCGCGCCGCGGCCGATGTGCTCGTGGCGGTCGACGCGCGAGCCGAGCGGCCGCTTCGAATCGTTGACGTGGAGCGCCGCCAGCCTTTCCAGCCCGAGGACGGCATCGAACGCCTCCCAGGTCCTCCGCCAGCCCTCGGCGGTGCCGATGTCGTACCCGGCGGCGTACAGGTGCGCCGTGTCGGCGCAGACGCCGACCCGCTCCGGGTCGTCGACGCGCCGGATGACGGCGGCCAGCTGCTCGAAGCGGTGCCCCAAGGTCGTTCCCTGACCAGCGGTCGTCTCCAGGAGCACCCGCACCCGCGCGCGCGGGCGCGCCGCGTGAATCCGGTCGAGCCCGCGGGCGATCCGGTCGATCCCCGCTTCCTCCCCCGACCCCATGTGCGCCCCGGGGTGCACCACCAGGTAGGACGCCCCGAGCGCCTCGCACCGGTCGATCTCGTCCACCAGGGCGGCGACCGACCGCCGCCAGAGCGCCCGTTCGGGCGAGGCGAGATTGATCAAGTACGAGTCGTGGACCAGCACGGGACGAAGCCCCAGCCGCTTCACGCCCCGCCGGAACCGCGCGATCTCCGCCGCCGCGAGCGGCCGGGCGGCCCACTGTCCCGTGGAACGGGTGAACAGCTGGAGCGCCTCGCAGCCGGCGCTCCCGGCCCGCTCCACGGCCTTGTCGACGCCTCCGGCGATCGACATGTGCGCTCCCAGTCTCGGCGGCATCCGGGGATCTCCGCGGCCATTCTAGCGAGCCGCGCTCCGCCCCCGCCGCCGCGAGCGTCAGCCGCGGAGCCGCTCGACCAGCCGCCGCGCCAGGCCGCCGAAGCCGCCGTTGCTCATCACAACGACCCGGTCGCCGGGTGCGAGCTCTCCGAGCAGCAGGTCGGCGATCCGCTCCGGGGGCAACGGCCCGTCGGCCGGGACACCCCTCGACCGGAGCCCGGCGGCCAGGGAGGCGACGTCGAGGCGCTCCTCCGGCGCGAAGCGCTCCGGGCGGTCGACGGGCCCGAGCACCACCCGGTCCGCCCGGGAGAGGGCGTCCTCGAGGGGCGCGCGGACGATGGCGCGCACCATCGTGTTCGAGCGCGGCTCGAGGCAGGCCACCAGCCTCCCGCCCGCGGGGACGAGCGACCGGGCCGCCTCGAGCGTGAGCCGCACGGCCGTCGGGTGGTGCGCGAAGTCGTCGTACACGACCACACCGCGCCCCTCCCCGACGCGCTCCATCCGCCGGCGCGGCGGGCGGAACCGCGGCAGGCTCGCCAGCGCCCGCTCGAGCGGCAGCCCGGCCGCGCGCGCCGCGGCGAGCGCGGCGAGAGCGTTCTTGGCGTTGTGCACACCCGGCAGCGCGAGCCGGACCGCACCGGCGGGCTTCCCTCCGGCGAGCACGGTGAACCGCTGGCCCCCGGAGCGGTCCTCGCGGTCGGCGAGCGACAGGTCGGCATCCGCGGCGAGGCCGACCGCGATCCGCCGGCACCGGGCGGCGGCGGCGAGGCGGGCCGCCGCCGCGTCGTCGGCGTCGTAGACGAGGGTGCCGTCCCGGGGAACGAGACGGACCAGCCACGAGAAAGCCCGTGTGACCTCGTCCGCGTCGCGGTAGATGTCCGCGTGGTCGAACTCCACCGTTCCCAGCACCGCGATCCGGGGCCAGTAGTGGAGGAACTTCGGCCCCTTGTCGAAGAACGCGGTGTCGTACTCGTCGCCTTCGAGCACGAGGTCCGGGCCGCCGCCGAGCCGGGAGCCGCAGTCGAAGTTGCCCGGCAGGCCACCGACGAGGAACGAGGGATCGCGGCCGCCGTCGTGGAGCAGCCAGGCGAGAAGGCTGGCGGTGGTCGTCTTGCCGTGGGTCCCGGCCACCACCAGCGGCCGGCGGCCGGGCACCAGGAGCCGCTCCACCACCTCCGCCATCGACGCCAGCGGCCAGTCCCGCTCCAGGACGGCGTCGAGCTCCTCGTTGCCCGGCGACACCGCGTTGCCGACGATCACCAGGTCCGGCCGGGAGGGGAGGTTCGACGGCGAGTAGGGGGTGCGGGGTTCGATCCCGGCCCGCGCGAGCAGCTCCGATGCGGGCGGGTAGACGTCCCGGTCGGAACCGGTCACGCTCACCCCGCGGCGGGCGAGCAGCACCGCCAGCGACGACATCGCCACCCCGCCCACCCCGATGAGATGGACCGAGGTCGGCCACGGTGCCGGCCAGCGCCCCACGGTCAGATCTCCTCGAGCGGCACGCCGAACCAGCCGGCGCGCGCCAGGCGCTCCGCCCGCTGGCGCCGCGACAGCCCCACGGCCCGGGCGATCCGCGCCCGGCGCAGCGCCTCGCGGATGAGCGGGAGGGCCCGCTCGGCGGCCGCGCGCCCGCGCCGGATCGCCGGGCGCGCCCCCGAGAAGTTGAGCCAGTTGATGTCCTGGACCTCCGGCCGGATGAGCACGTCGCACAGCGCGTTGCGGGTGCGGCGGAGGTTCCACTCGGTGAGCTGGTGGGCGCGCGTGATCACCTCCAACCCGCGTTCGACGGCGGGATCGGGGCTGAGGACGCTCGACACGTCGACACCGACGATGATGTCCACGTCCGCGGCGAGGAGCGCCCGCGCGGGGATCTTCTCCGACAGACCGCCGTCGATCAGCACGCGGCCGTCGATCTCCTGGGGCGGCATCACGCCCGGGACGGCACCGGAGGCGGCGACGGCGTCGCGCAGCGGTCCCCGGCGGAAGACCACGGGGTCGCCCGTCATCAGGTCGGTGGCGACGACGGCGAGGGGAGCCGGGAGCTGTTCGATGGCGATGTCCGGAAGGAGGTGGTCGATGTTGTGCCGGTAGGCCTCCTGGGAGACGAAGGAGCGGTTCAGGAAGGCCCGGCCGTAGAAGACCCCCCGCCGCATGACCCGCCCGATCATCGCGGCCCACCCCGACGGTTCGCCGATCCGGGCCTTCGAGAGGTACTCGAGCTCGGCCTTGCGGTAATCGGGCGATCGGACGAAGGCCTGCACGCGGTCGATCGAGGCCTCGGCCGACCCGGCGGTGAGCCAGATCCCCCCGATGAGGGCGCCGACGCTCGTCCCCGCCACCGCCACCGGCGCCAGCCCTTCTTCCTCCAGAACCTCGAGGACGCCGAGATGGGCGAGGCCCCTCGCGGCGCCCCCGCCCAGGGCGAGTCCGATGCGCGGGCGCCGTCCCCACGCCATCAGAAGATCCACCGGACGTGACGCGACCTCGCCGTATCGGGGAGCCACGTCACGCGCGAGACCTTGAGCTTCTCGTCGCCGGGCGCCACCAGCTCGGGGCGGGCGAAGGAAACCTCGACGTCGAGGTGCTCGAGCACATCGAACTCGTGCACCGCTCCCTGTCCGAGCACGGCGCGGTGGATGGTGCCCAGCGGGGCGGCGAGGAGGAAGATCTCGGTGCCCGCCGGCAGCGTCCCGTACGGGATCTCACCGTAGCCGAAGTTCAGCCGGATCCGGAGGACCGGGGCCCGGCGTCCCCCCCGCAGGGAAACGGTCTCCCAGTAGGTTCCCGCGCCGAGCATGGTCGCTCGGACCACCAGGTAGCCGGAGGGGTCCGGCTCCAGCCGCCCCTCTTCCCGCATCGACTCGTAGCTGTCGAGCACGCCCCGAACCTGGCGCTTCCAGGTGTGGAACACCGGGCCCTTCCGCTCGGGCGGGGCCGAGGCGTCGACGCGGGCCAGCTCGGCGAAGTCGCGCTTCTGGACGGCGGCGAAGAAGCGACCGGCGGTCTTCTCCAGAACCGGTCGCGCCGGCGCGCAGCCGGGCGCCGCGGCGAGACCGGCGGCGAGCGCCGCGAGAGCCAGCCATTCTCTCGGCACGCGGTTCGTCCCCCGCCCCGCGCGGGCGCGCTCTCCCTCCGGGAGGGCCGCGGGCGGAGCGGTGATTATGCCCGACCGGCCGCGTCGCGGCGACGGCGGCGGTAGGCTGTGAGCCATGGGTCGGACCTCGCCCGCCGCACCCGGTCTCGCGACGGCGGCCGTCGTCGCCCGGGACCGGCTGCCGGCGAACCCGCCCCGGACCGTGGGCGGGGCGGACGCCGCCTACAGCCGCGACGATCGGATCGGGCGCGTCGCGCTCGCGGTGATGCGGGCCCCGTTCGACGGCGAGCCGGTGTGCCTGGCGAGCGGCGAGTTCCGCGTCGCGGCGCCGTACCGCCCCGGCCGCCTCGCGGAGAGAGAGGCCGGCCCGGTGCTGGAGCTGCTCGAAGCGGTGTCCGTCCTCCCGGACGTGCTCCTGGTCGACGGCCACGGTCTCGCGCATCCGCGCCGCTTCGGCCTCGCCTGCGCCATCGGGGTGGCGGCCGACCTTCCCACGATCGGCGTCGCGAAGTCTCCGCTCGTCGGACGTTTCGCCGAGCCGGGACCCGAGCGGGGCTCGGTCGCCCCGGTCATCGACCGGGGCGAGACCGTCGGCGCGGCGGTGCGGACCCGAACGGGAGTCCGGCCCGTGTTCGTCTCCGTCGGCCACCGGGTGAGCCTCGAAACGGCCGTGGCGATCGTCCTGGCCTGCTCGCCGCGCTTCCGAATCCCGGAACCGCTCAGGGCGGCCCACCGGGCCGCGCGCCGGATCGAAGAGCGCGCCCGGCCGGAGGGGCCGGGGCGGCTCCGATAGAATCGCTGCAGCGCGGCGCGGCGCCCGCGCCGGCACGAAGGAGCACGACGGTGAACGCGACACTGTTGCCCGCGGGGATGCTGGCGATGGGCCTGATGCTGGTGGCCGCATGCGCGGCCGGTGCGCCCGGCGGCGGGGACGAGGCCCGCTACGCGCGCCTGCGCGAACTGATGGTGGAGCGGCAGCTCGCCAGCCGGGACATCACCGATCCCGTGGTGCTCGACGCGATGCGGCGCGTGCCCCGCCATCTCTTCGTCCCGGAGGGGCTGCGGGACGCCGCCTACCAGGACAGCCCGCTGCCGATCGGCCACGGGCAGACGATCTCGCAGCCCTACATCGTGGCGCTGATGACGCAACTGGCGCGCGCGGCGCCGGGGAAGGTCGCGCTCGACGTCGGCACCGGTTCGGGGTACCAGGCCGCCGTCCTCGCCACCATCGTCGACAAGGTCTACAGCGTGGAGATCCTGTGCGACCTGGCGGACGAAGCGCGGGAACGGCTCGCCCGGCTCGGCTACGACAACGTCGAGGTGCGCTGCGCGGACGGCTTCGCCGGGTGGCCGGAGCACGCGCCCTACGACGTGATCATCGTCGCCGCCGCCCCGAGGAGCGTGCCGGAGCCGCTCATCGAGCAGCTCGCCCCCGGCGGCCGCCTCGTCATCCCGGTGGGGGGCGCCTCCCAGCAGCTCCTCGTGGTGGAGAAGACCGAGGACGGCCGGATCCGCCGCTTCACCCAGGGGGATGTCCGCTTCGTCCCGATGACCGGGGAGGCGGAGCGGCACCGCTGACGGCGCCGCTTGCCGGGCGACGGCGGGGCTGGTAGACACGGGGCTTTCCACCGTCTGGAGAACGAGCCGTGGCCAAGGAGATCACGCCGAGAGCGACCGACTACGCCCGCTGGTACACCGACGTCGTCGTCCGCAGCACGCTCGCCGACTACAGCCCGGTGAAGGGCTGCATGGTGATCCGCCCGCACGGGTACGCGCTCTGGGAGAACATGCAGCGGATCCTGGACCGGATGTTCAAGGAGACCGGGCACGTCAACGCCTACTTCCCGCTGTTCATCCCGAAGTCCTTCCTCGCCCGCGAGGCGGAGCACGTGGAAGGGTTCGCCAAGGAGTGCGCGATCGTCACCCACACCCGCCTGACGGCCACGGGCGAGCGGGGGCGGAACGCGGTGGTTCCCGACCCGGAGAGCGCGCTGGAAGAGGAGCTGATCGTCCGGCCCACGTCCGAGACGATCATCTACGCGATGTTCGCCAAGTGGATCCAGTCGTGGCGCGATCTTCCGCTCCTGTACAACCAGTGGGCGAACGTCGTGCGCTGGGAGATGCGGACGCGGCTCTTCCTGCGGACGACCGAGTTCCTGTGGCAGGAAGGGCACACCGCGCACGCCACCCACGAGGAGGCGCAGGAGGAGGCGCTCCGGATGCTCGAGGTCTACCGCCGGTTCGCCGAGGAGTACCTCGCGATCCCGGTGCTCACGGGAACCAAGACGGAGCGCGAGAAGTTCGCCGGCGCCCTGACGACCTACTGCATCGAGGCGCTGATGCAGGACGGCAAGGCCCTCCAGGCCGGGACGACGCACGATCTGGGGCAGAACTTCGCCAAGGCGTTCGACGTGAAGTACCAGACCAGCTCGGGGAGCTGGGAGTACGTCTGGAACACGTCGTGGGGCGTGAGCACGCGGCTGATCGGAGCCCTGGTGATGTCGCACGGCGACGACGACGGACTGGTGCTTCCGCCCCGCGTCGCCCCGGTCCAGACGGTGATCGTGCCGATCTGGCGGAACGCCGACCAGCAGCGCCGGACCCTGGCGAGGGCCGGCGAACTCGCCGCTGCCCTCGAGCGGGCGGGGATCGCCGTCCGGGTCGACGGGCGCGACAACGTGAACCCGGGCTTCAAGTATGCGGAGTGGGAACTGAAGGGCGTGCCCCTCCGGCTCGAGTTGGGACCCCGCGATCTCGACAGCGGCCAGGTCGTCGCCGTGTCGCGGCTCGACCGATCCAAAACGCCGCTGCCCCAGGAGGACCTGCCGGCCAGGGTCTCCGAGGCGCTCGACCGGATCCAGCGGGAGATGTTCGAAGCCGCCAAGGCGCGGCGGGACGCCGCCACCAAGGACGTCGAGACGATGGAAGAGTTCGAGGCGGCGCTGGACGAGGGCGGCTTCGTCCGGGCCCGGTTCGCCGGGGGCCCGGAGGAAGAGGCCCAGATCCAGGAGCGGACGAAGGCGACCGTCCGGGTGGTGCCGTTCGACGCCCCGGAGGACCCCGGGCCCTGCATCCTCACCGGGAAGCCGGCCCGCCGGCGCGTGGTCTTCGCTCGGGCTTACTGATCGGTTTGGACCGCCTCGTGCCGGTCGTGGTATAACCGTGCCGACTCCCGGCGACCGGGGCGGCAGCGCCCCGGTGTTCTCTTTCCGTGCCCGACGGAATCCCGATGCCCACCCGTAGCCGACCGCTTCCCGCCGCCCTGCTCGCCGCCGCCGTATCGGCGGGTGTCTGGGCGGCCGCCTCGGCGCTTGTGGCCTGGCGCCCCGCGCCGCCGGCGGCCTTCCCGGTGCCGGAGGAGGCGCGGCGCGACCTAGCCGAGGTGCGCCGGGAGGGGATCCTCCGGGTCGCGGTCGTCCCCGACGAGGTCGGGTTCGCCCGGCGGCGCGGCCAACCGGAAGGGTTCGCCTACGAACTCGCCCGCGAGGTGGCTTCGCGCCTGGCGGTGCGCGCGGAGATCGTGCCGGTCCGCGGGGCGGCGCTGGCGATCCGGCGACTGCGCGAGGGCTCGGTGGACCTCATCGCCCTCGCCGACCCCGGGCCCCGCCCGGTGCTGGGAGGGCTCGCCTGGACGCCCCCGATCGAAGCGATGCGGCCGGTGGTGGTCGGCCGCGGGGCCGCCGCGGTGCGTTCGGCGGCCGACCTGAGGGGCCGGACCCTGGCCGTGCGGCGGCACGATGCGCTCGAGCGCTGGGCGCGGCGGCTGGTGCACGAGGCGGGCGGGACGGTGAAGCTCCTCCGCCTTCCCCCGGCGACGAGCGCGCGGGAGCTGGCGGTCGGGGCCGCGCGGCGCCGGTACGACTTCGCGCTCCTCGACGAGGCGCGGGGGCGCCTCGAGGCGGCGGTCGTGGGCCCGTTGGAGGTGAGCCGTCCCCTCGGGCCGCCCTTCCCCGTCAGATGGGCGCTCCGGCCCAGCTCTCCCGACCTCCTGCGCGCGGTGGGGGCGGCGCTCGAGGAGGCGCGGCGGGCGGGCCGGATCGCGGCGCTCGAGCAGCGCTACCTCGAAAACCCCGTCCGGCTCCAGGCGCTCAGGCGACACCGGCTGCGGCCCGGCCGGGGGCCGCTCTCGCCGTGGGACGATCTGTTCCGCGCCGCCGCGGCCGCCCACGGGCTCGACTGGCGCCTGCTCGCCGCCGTCTCCTTCGCCGAGTCCGGGTACGACCCGTGGGTCGTCAGCCCGCGCGGGGCGGTGGGCCTGCTGCAGGTGATGCCGGGCGTCGCCGCGCACTACGGGATCGACGACCCGTTCGATCCCGCCCAGAACGCCGCCGCCGGCAGCGCGCTGCTCGCCTGGCTGCGGGGCCTGTTCGACGAGATTCCGGAGCCGGACCGGACCCGGTTCGTCCTCGCCGCCTACAACATGGGGCTCGGGCACCTCGCCGATGCGAGGCGCCTGGCGCGACGCCACGGCCTCGACCCCGACCGCTGGGAGGGGAACGTCGAGCGGATGCTTCCCCTGCTCGAGGATCCGGGGATCGCGGCCTCGCTGCCTCACGGGCGGGCCGACGGGGCGGCGACCCTGCGCTACGTCGAGCGGGTGCTGGAGCTGTACGCGCGCTTCGGCGGCGCCCGCCAGATCGCTCTCGCCGGAACCGGTTCCTGAGAACGGCTCAACCGACCGGCACGCGCAGCCGGTGGGTTCCGCGCGGCAGCCAGGGGCCGAGGAGCTTCGGGTTCGCCCGGCGCAGCGCCCCGTACTCGAGGCCGTGCTCGGCGGCCAGCTTGCGGAGGTCGGCGCGCGCCGGTCTGACCTGGACCTCCACGATCCGGTAGCGCGGCACGTGAAGCGGTGTCATGCGGGCGAGGCCGTACCGCTCCGGTTGCTCGAACACCAGCTTCGCGGCGACCACGCGGTGGACGTACCGCCGGGTCTCCTCGGGCAGGTACAGCTCGAAGTAGTCGCGCCTTCCCTGCTCCTCGATGGCGCTCCGGACGGCGTTCTCGCCGGCGTTGTAGGCGGCGAGCGCGAGGAACCAGTCGCCGAACTCCTCGTACAGGTCCGCGAAGTAAGCGGCGGCCGCGTCCGTGGCTCTCTCGATGTCCATCCGCTCGTCCACGTACCGGTCCACCCGCAAGCCGTAGCGGCGCGCCGTCGCCTTCATCAGCTGCCAGGGACCGACCGCGCCCGCCGGCGATCGGACCGTGATGCGCAGGTCCGACTCGGCCACCGCGACGTACTTCAGGTCGTCGGGAAGACCCGCCTCGCGCAGGCGCGCCTCGATCTCCGGGAGGACGGCGGGAGCGCGGCGGGTCCACAGCATCGGCATCAACGGCTTGCCGACGGTGAGGAGCAGCTCGTACGCCAGCCTTTCCCGCACCTCGGGCCGGTCGAGCGGGAGCGGCTGGCCGCAAAGGTCGACCCGCGCGGGGGGCTCCAGCGAAGCCAGCGCCTGGGGCGTGTTGGCGGGGATCGCCTCTCGCAGCCCGAGGAGTTCCTCGCGGAGGCTCGCGACCTCTTCCGGCGTGACGCCGGCGGGGGCGCCGATCTCCTTCCAGTCGACGCTGCCGAGATCGGGCGGTGCGAGCTGCGTCCCGGCCAGCGCGGCCAGGAAGACGACCAGCACCAGGAGCACGACGGCACTCGTACGCACGGCTCTCCCGCTCCGCCCCCGAGAATATAGCCCCCGCCGGCGATCCCGCGCCGGGAGCCCTGTCGCGCGCCCGCCGGGAACGTGGCATCGTTGAAACGACCATGCGACGCGTGCTGCCGCTGTTGATCGCCGCCGCCTTCGCCCCGTGGGCGCCGGCCGCCGAGGCGCCCCGCGTGGTGATCCTGAGCCCCTCCGAAGGAGAGGCGATCCTCGGCCAGACCACGATCGCCTTCGTCGTGCTCGGAGTCGAGGACGACGCCGTCCGCGGCGCCGAGGTGACGCTGGACGGCCGGGTGGTCGCCCGTTTCGACGCGCCGCCGTTCCGGACGCGCGTGGACGCCGGCGGGGAGACGGGAGCGCGAGTGATCGAGGTGCGGGTGCGCCTCGATGACGGGCGGACCCTGCTCGCGCGGCGGACGACGGTTCCCGTCGTTCGGGACGAGGTTTCCGTCCGTCTCGTCAACCTCGCCGTGACGGTCCACGACTCCCGGGGCCGGCCCGTCGACGGGCTGACGCGGGACGACTTCCGCGTGTTCGACGAAGGCCGGCCCGTCCGGATCGAGCGGTTCGATGCGGGCGGCGTGCCGCTCGCGGTGCTGCTCGTGCTGGACACGTCGCTCACGATGCGGGGCCGGAAGCTGGAGGACGCCAAGAAGGCGGCGGTCGGCTTCATCGAAAAGCTCGCGCCGGAGGACACGGTCGCGGTGCTCGCCTTCAGCGACCGCCCTCGCCGGCTGCTCGGTTTCGGGGCCGACCGCGCGGCCGCCCGGGCGGCGATCGGCGCGCTCGAGTCGAAAGGGGGCACCGCCCTCTACGACGCTGTCTACGACGCCGCCGAGCTCGCCGCTTCCGCGCCTCCGGCCGCCCGTCGCGTGGCGGTGCTGCTGTCCGACGGCCGCGACGAGGCCGGGTCGGGGCTCGAGCCCGGCTCGTTCCACACCCTCGAGGAGGCCCTCCGGCACGCCCACGACCGGGACCTGGTGGTCTTCACCATCGGTCTCGGTCCGGAGCTGGAACACCAGCTCGACTTCACCGGTCGGATGACCACGGCGGAGGTGCTCCGCAGGATCGCCGTATCCACCGGGGGCCGTTTCATCGCCGCGCGGGGGAGCCGGCGGCTGCTGCGCGACTATCGGGAGATCCTGGACGAGCTGAGGCACCAGTACACCATTGCCTACACCCCGCCTCCGGCGAGGCCCGGGGAGACCTTCCGGAAGATCCGGGTCGAGGTCCGCCGGCGCGGCGTCACCGCGCGCACGCGGCAGGGCTACTACGTGCGCTGAGCTCCGGAGTCCCCGCCGCGGCGGGCGCGCTCGCGCCGGATCAGGGCGAGGTTGCGCAGGTAGATCACCAGGCCGAGGCCCTGCCCGAGGCTGAACACCGGGTCGTGAATGCCGAGGGCGGCGTAGACGAACAGGAGCGCTCCGCCCGCCAGGCTGAACCACCAGAAGGCCAGCGGGACGGTGCTCTGCCCCCGCCGCTCGGAGACGATCCACTGGACCAGGAACCGGGAGAAGAACATCGCCTGGCCGCCGAAACCGAGCAGCTTCCATCCGTCGAGCATCGGTCCTCCCCGATGAGCGTGCCTCAGCCGCGCCGGCGTCCGGCGCGTCGTTTGACCGGCCACAGCCGGCGCCAGAAGCGGAAGGAACGGAGGAGCCGCCGGTCCTCCGCGGTGAGCGTGTCGGGCGCCAGCTTCTGGCGCCACTTGACGAGGGCCGACTCGTCGATGCGGCTGAGCGGCCCGAAGAAGAGACGGTGCCGGACCGTTCCGGGCGGCAGGCGCACCGCGCTGGCCCAGTCGACCAGGACGACGCGCCCGTCCCGCTCGAGCTGGACGTTCTCGCGGCCGCGGAGGTCGAGGTGCACCACCCCCGCGCCGTGCACGCGCCGGACCGCCTGCACCAGCGGCTCGAGAGCGGCCCGCCCCTCCGGCGTTCCCTCGCAGTGGTACAGCGGCCGGCCCGACAGCGCCTCCATCACCAGCACCAGCGGGTGGGGCCGGGCGATCAGCCGGGGCGCCACGCGGAGATCGGACAGGAAGGCGAGGAAGCGCGCCTCGCGCGCGATCTGCAGGCGGCCCCACCAGCGACCGGGCCACGGCTTGCCGCGGAACTCCTTCACCACCCCCCGGCGCCCGTCCGGCAGGCGGGCGAGCCACACGTCCGCCTTGGACCACCGGCCCCGAACGAGCACCCGCTCGCACTCGGCGTCGAGCCACTCGCGGCCGCCGTCCGGAAGGGGCGCAGGCATCAGCTCCCGGACCGCTCTCTCGCCCGTTCGGCCTGCATGGCGTGGAGCCGGGCGTAGACGCCACCGCGCGCGAGGAGTTCCTCGTGCCGCCCGGCCTCGACGATCCGCCCGCGATCCAGAACGTGGATGCGGTCCGCCCGGGCCACCGTCGCGAGGCGGTGGGCGATCACGATCGCCGTCCGGCCGGCGAGCAGCGCCTCCAGGGCGCGCTGGATGGCACGCTCCGATTCGGCGTCCAGCGCCGAGGTCGCCTCGTCGAGGATGAGGATCGGCGCGTCCTTGAGGAAGGCCCGGGCGATGGCGATCCGCTGGCGCTGGCCGGCGGAGAGCTGTCCGCCCCGCTCCCCCAGCCTCGTGGCGTATCCGTTCGGCAGGGCGCGGATGAACCCGTCGGCATACGCCGCGCGCGCGGCGGCGCGCACCTCCTCCTCGGTGGCGTCCGGGCGACCGTAGGCGATGTTCGCCAGCACCGTGTCGTCGAACAGGTGCGTTTCCTGGGTGACGAGCGCCACGAGCCGCCGCAGCGAACCGAGTTCGATGTCACGGAGGTCGATCCCGTCGAGCGTCACGCGGCCGGAGGTGGGGTCGAGAAAGCGCGGGATCATCATCGCCAGCGTGGTCTTGCCCGCGCCGGACGGACCGACGAGCGCGTGCGTCTCCCCCCGCCGGATGGAAAGCGACACGTCTTCGAGCGCGGGCCCCCGGCCGTAGCTGTAGCAAACGCGGTCGAACCGGATCTCGTCGTCGAAGCGCTCGACGCGTCGGGCCCCCGGGCGGGTGGCGATCGTCACCGGCGCGTCCAGCACCTCGAACACGCGCCGCGCCGAGGCCAGGGCCTGCTGCACGGTGTTGTTGAGGTGCGCGAGCCGCTTGAGGTGCGAAAAGGCGATGAACAGGGAGACGATGGCGACCAGGACGTCTTTCCCGGTCACCGTTCCGCGCCGGATCAGGACCCCCGCGTAGATGATCAGCAGCGCGCCCGCCAGGGCCCCGAGGAGCTCCATCACCGGCTGGGTCGCCGCCATCGCGCGGGCGAGCTTGAGATCCTGCCGCATCAGGTCCCGCACCGCGCGCCGGAATCGCCCGAGCTCGTGCTCCACGGCGCCGAACGCCTGGACGATGCGCCGCGCCAGCAGCGTCTCCTCGATCAGCTCGGCGACCTTGGCCGCCCGTTCCTGGCTCCGCCGGGCCGTCCGGCGCACCCGCCGGCCGAACGCTCCGGCGGCGTAGGCGAAGGCGGGGACGATCAGCAGGCAGGCGAGGGCGACCGGCCAGGCGAAGACGAGGGCCACGCCGATGAGGACGACGACGACGGGGATCGATTGGACGGCCAGGGTGATGTCGGTGGAGAGCGCGTACTGGAGGCGGCCGATGTCGTTGGTGATGCGGGAGAGGATCTCGCCGGTCGAATGGGCCCTGAAGTAGCCGTCCGACTGGCGAAGGACCTTGCCGTAGACCTCCTCGCGCAACCCAGCGACGGTTCGGATCCCGACGCGCCGCAGCCCGTAGACGGCCACGAAGCTGGCGAGCGCGCGGAGGACGTACAGAAAGACGATGGCGAGCGGGACGCGGACGTACCCCTTGGCGAGAAGCCACCGCCGCCAGGCGGTCCAGCGCCGCTCCAGCGCCTGCCGGAGGCGGGCGAGTGGTTCCGGCACGAGGCGCTCCGCCGGCACGGGCGAGACCGCCGGCGCCTCCGCGGCCGCTGGGTTCTCGGCGACGAGGGCGGTGGTGAGGTCCTTGAGCATCCCCACGGCGCCCCCGAGGAAGAACGAGGCGAACAGAGCGGCGAGCACCGCGAGGGCGAGGGTCCAGCGGTAAGCCGCCAGATAACCGAGGAGCCGTCTGAGATCGCTCACGAAACCGTTCCCGGCCCGCCCGGCAGGCGTCGCCGGGGCGAACCCGGCCGGATTATGCCCGAACCCCCCGCCCGGGACGATCCGCGGCCCGGCGCCGCTTGGCGCGACGAGGACCGCCGGCGAAGACGAGCGGATCGCCGGACACCGGATCCTGTCCCACCTGCCGCAGAAGGTCGCTCAGCCGGCCCGCGAGTCCCGCGAGGAAGCGGGCCTCTTCCGCGGCCGTCCCGTCGGGCGGCGGCGGGTCGAGCGGCTCGCCGAACCGGATCCGGTAAGGGTGGGGGGTGAATCCCCAGCCGCGGGGCCACGCCTGGTAACCGCCGCCGATCGCCACCGGCACGACCCGCGCCCCCGTGTGGCGAGCGAGCCACGCCACACCCCTCCGCAGCGGCCGGAGCGATCCGTCCCAGGTCCGCTCGCCCTCGGGGAAGATCCCGACCACGCGACCGGCCCGGAGGGCGGCCGCGGCGGTGCGGAGCCCGCTGAGCAGCCGCGGTCCTCCGCTCACGGGGCAGATGCGAAAGAGCCGGCCCACCAGCCGGCCGAAGCCGGCCGAGAAGTAGCCGGTGTAGCCGAGGAACATCAGGTGGCGATGCACGCGCGCCGGGCACGCGCGCGCGAGGAGGGCCGCATCGAGGTGCGATTGGTGGTTGGCGGCCAAGATGAGGGGGCGCTCGTCCCAGTCGACGGCGCCGGTCCCCTCCGCGCGCACGCCCCCCAGCAGCCGGGCCAGCAAGGCGCCGCCGGCGGTGCGGCAGAGGGCCACGGCCGGCCAGGTGCCTCGGGCCGGACGCAGCCAGAACCCGGAGGCGGGCTCTCCCGCGAACACCAGCTCCGGGCGCGGCCGCACCGGCTCCCGCGGCGGGCCCCCGGCGAGATCGACCAGCTCTCCCAGCGTGGTCACCCGCTCGATCGCCTCGTCCGGGGGCGCGGGACGACCGGCCGCCTCCGCCGCGGCGAGGGCGAGCGTCACCCGGTCGAGCGAGTCGAGCCCGAGGTCGAGTTCGAGCGAAGTCTCGCGCCAGAGTCCGCCCTCCGGCGCGCCGCCGGGCAGCGCCTCGGCCAGCGCACGCGCCCACTCGGCCGGGAGGGGGTGCCGGGGCTCCGGCGGGCGGGCCGGCCACACGCCCGGCGGGACCGGACCGAGGAGCCGTGCGAGCGCGGCGCGATCGACCTCGCCGGCGCGGCTTCTCGGCGCGCGGCCGCGGGCGACGGTGATTCCCGCGGGCCGCAGCCCCACCGGAAGGCGGACGGACGAGGTCTCGAGGGAGAAGCGCAGCTGCTGGGAGACGTCGCCGTGCCCGCCTTTCCTCAGGGCCGCCTCGTCGGGCCACACCACGGCCCACGGCCGACCCTCTCCGCGCGGAAGCAACACCAGATCGCGCACGAAGGGGGCGCGCCGCAGCAGGCGCTCGGCCTCGTCGAGATCGCGCCGGGGATCGTTCGCCGTCCCCACCGGATCGTCCCCCGCCGCCCCCGCTC